>PMIV01000244.1 GCA_003158355.1 Anaerolineaceae bacterium | reverse complement strand
TTGTATGATATTTTCAGCCAGGTAAAAACTGAAGATGCACAGGAAGCTACTACAACTCCATCTTCGGCTGGATTGAACACTCTTTATTATCTTGCAGTTCTCTCAATTGCATTGGGGTATACCAATCTGCTGCCCATTCCGGCTCTCGATGGTGGCCATATCTTATTTGTCATTCCTGAACTTCTTTTTCACAAACGAATTCGACCAGAATTAGAAAATAGAGTTCATTTGATCGGATACTCAATTTTGATGGTCCTTATGGTCGTTTTGATCATAAACGACATTATTAACCCTGTAGTGATTCACTAATATTGGATAATATATGGCTGAAAACGAAACCAACTTTACACATATCCTTGAAGCATTAACGAACTATAACCAGCCTTTCCCTCCGCGTATGTTGAGGAACTTTTCTGATCTGACCTCTCTGCGCTTACGCGAATTAAAAGCTGTATGGCCGGCGCTTAAAAGGGAACGGAAAATTGCGCTGCTCGAAGATCTTGAAACAGTGGCCGAATCGGATACGTTAGTCAACTTTGATGAACTTGCAAAGATGTCACTTTCTGATGAGGACCCTTCCGTACGAGTTCTATCCATTCGTCTTCTCTGGGAATGTGAAGAATCGCGCTTGGTTCCAATCTTCACCGAAATGATGTTGTCTGACCCTGCAGAAGATGTTCGCGCTGCGGCTGCTTCTGCTTTGGGCAAATTTGTCTATCTTGGCGAACTTGACGCCATTCCAGACGCATTGCGCATTTCCAGCTTGCAAAACCTTTTTGATGTTGTTTCTGGGGAAGATCTGTCGATGGTGCGGCGCCGTGCGCTTGAATCTTTGGGATATTCCAGCCATTCAAAAGTACCCGCACTGATTCAAAATGCGTTGGCGAAGGAAGATACACAATGGCTCACTTCCGCCCTTTATGCAATAGGTCGCTCAGCAGACGAAAAATGGTCCGAAGTTGTTTTATCACACCTTGATTCGCCGGATAGTGAAGTCAAGTTCGAAGCAGTTCGTGCAGCCGGTGAAATTACCCTGGAAGACGCGCGTGAACCTTTATTTGATATTCTGGAAACCGCAAACGACGACCAAGAGCTCCGTTTTGCCGTCATCTGGTCTCTCTCCCAAATCGGCGGTCAGGGCGTCAAGCGTAAACTTGAAGAGATGGTCAAAAGATGTACTGATGATGAAGAAGGTGAATGGCTTGAAAAAGCGCTTGAGAACCTTGAATTAGGCGGAGATCTGGACAGTATGGAAATGCTTGAACTTGATGAAGACCAAATTGATTCAGATGAAGAAGAAGATTTGGATGATTATGATGAAGAAGATCTTCCTGATGAGGATATTGAAGATGAAGAATTTGAGAACTAGGCGGTCAGGATTTGATACACTGGATCGTCGTCCTCTCACTTCTTTCTAACTTTCTTTTCCATGGATTTGCGGAAAATTCCAAGGCTGCCGCTGAACTGACCAATGTTCAAACACAATATCAGTTCGGTGACAGCCTTACTGTTCAAGCTCATTACGCTTTTCCAGCAGATCTCAAACAAGCTGTTCTTAACCTTCAAACAAACACCGGTACACTCAGCCAATTTCCCCTGACAATCTCTGCTAATGGTCTGCTGCAATCTCAAATTTCACTTGCACAGCAAGAACTTCCACCTTTTTCCCGAGTTTATTATTGGTTTGATCTCACTTTTACAAATGATACCAGTTCTACCAGCCCTTCCTATTGGTTTGATTACTCAGACAACCGTTTTACCTGGCAGTCCAATCAATCGAAATGGTTCAATATCTACTGGGTCAATGGTGAAGCTGTTTATGGTGAAAAGTTACAACAGATCGCGCTGGCAGGATTAAAAACCGCTACACAGATCTTACCCGTTTCTCCCAATTTACCTATCACAATTTACGTCTATCCGAATGCACAAAATGTTCAGGATATCCTTTCCACTACGAATCCCGATTGGGTCGCTGGAGAAGCCCTTCCACAGGTTAACCTAATTCTCGTTTCAGCTTCGGTCGATCTGAATAACACGCAGGATCTGGAACGTCAAATTCCTCATGAATTCACCCACCTCCTTGAATATTCATTGACCATGCAAAATTACAGTACTTCCCCGGCCTGGTTGCTAGAAGGTCTGGCCACAAATGCTGAGACCTACCCGAATTCTGATTACGCTCGCCTTTTGCAAAAAGCTAGCAATTCGCAAAGCTTGATTCCAATGGATCAGCTCTGCCATACGTTCTCACCGGATACAGAGAAGGCCGCGCTTTCCTATGCGCAATCAGCTTCGTTCGTGCAATACTTAACTTCAAAATATGGCAATGAAAAGGTTAAGCAGTTGCTGCAAACACCTAGTTCTGGTCTTGAGTGTTCTCGATTTGTTGATGAGATTTATGGAGTAAATCTTGAAGCCCTGGATACCGCCTGGCAAAAGGCAACATTTAACCAAATTCTTATCCAGAATGATCTTTTTCAATACTGGCCAGTCTTAACTGCTTTAATAGTTCTAATCGTTATCGCCGTTTTCCTGCGCAGATATTTGCTGAAAAAGAAAGAAAAAGACAATGGACTCATTCATTAAACAAAAATCCCTACATGCCATTGTTGAAGGACATGTTCAGGGAGTGGGGTTTCGTTATTTTGTCAAAGAAACAGCAGATTCCTTTTCCTTGACGGGCTGGGTTCGCAACCGTTACGACGGTTCTGTGGAATTTACAGCAGAAGGAGATCGTGATGGTTTGCAAAAATTGCTTGATGCTGTGTCTTTCGGCCCCAGCCGTTCGATTGTCACAAATGTCAAAGCCGACTGGGGTGAATCAAAAGATCTGTATTCCCAATTTAGTTTTTTACCGACTGAGTAGTTCAATTCCAGGAATAGTATTGTTCCAAAATTTCGTCAACGACTTTCGTCTTCGGTAGGATCAATTCTTCGGTTCTTTCCTGCTCTTGTTGCTGTAATTGTATCCGGTAAATAAAACCATTCTGATCCCAAGAAGGTTCAAGACTAGTATGTAAAATGTACCAACCATTCTCTAATGCAGAAAGCAATCTTAAATAAGCACTCGGAAATTTTGATGCACATACTGGTTCTTGTAAACTACTCCACGATGTTGTGAAATTTTCCTGTATGGCTAACATTGTTAATCTCCTTTATCGATGATCTTCTTTGTTTCTGATTATCAGGTTAGCACAAGAACGTTCATGATGGTTTAACAGAAGGTTAAAGAATGGTAAATACTCTCTCTGAATTGAAATGACGCATTTTATTCTATCTCGCCAGCCATCAAACGTGCTTTTTTCCATGGGGCAATATTTGACTCATCCGCTAACAAATTGCGCAGATCAATGATCTGATCTCTGAAAACCGCTGCCTGCTCAAATTCCATATTCTTGGCAGCTTCGCGCATCTGTTGTTCCATTTCAGCGATCAACCGCTTGATCTCACTCTCAGGAATAGTAGGAGCCTTTTTATTCCCGGCTCGATATTCGCCGCGCCGCTCAGCCATCATCGCCGGGGTGGATGATAATTGTTCGGTAATATCGTGAACAGCCTTGATGATCGTAAAGGGTTCGATGCCGTGTTCCTTGTTATAATCGCCTTGTTTCTTGCGGCGGCGATCGGTTTCATCGATAGCTTTCTTCATGGCATCCGTCATTTTATCTGCATACATAATCACTTTGCCGTTGACGTTACGAGCCGCCCGGCCTGTGGTTTGAATTAGAGCAGTTGCGGAGCGCAGGAAACCTTCCTTATCCGCATCAAGGATCGCTACCAGTGAAACTTCAGGCAGATCAAGACCTTCGCGCAGTAAATTGATCCCCACAATCACATCAAATATTCCCAGGCGAAGGTCGCGCAAGATTCCCACCCGCTCTAAAGTTTCCACCTCAGAATGCAGGTAATGAACTTTTACCCCTAATTCAAGTAAATAATCAGCCAAATCTTCTGCCATGCGTTTGGTCAGCGTGGTGACCAAAACGCGCTCGCCCTTTTCTGTCCGCAGCTTGATCTCGGCAAAAAGGTCATCCACCTGACCCTTGGTGGGACGTACCTCAATAACAGGATCAAGAAGCCCAGTAGGCCGAATGATCTGCTCCACAATTTGGTCAGCACGGTTCATCTCGTACTCTGCCGGTGTTGCCGAAGTGTAGATCGTGAATCCCATTTTCTTCTGAAATTCTTCAAAGGTAAGCGGTCGGTTATCCATAGCGGAAGGCAGGCGAAATCCATATTCCACCAGCGTACCTTTTCTGGATTGGTCACCGTGGTACATTCCGCGAATTTGCGGTACTGTCATGTGTGATTCGTCCAGGATTAACAGGTATTCACTGGGCAGGTAATCCATCAGGGTCCAAGGCGGAGACCCAGCGGGCCGCTGATCGAGGTGCCGTGAATAGTTCTCAATACCTGAACAATAGCCCACTTCTTTGAGCATTTCCAGATCATAACGGCAGCGTTGTTCAATGCGCTGGGCTTCCAGTAATTTACCATTATTTTTAAAGTAAGTTACCTGGTCGTTCAGTTCTTGCTCAATATCGACAATTGCCTGTTTCAGGCGTTCTTCGCTGGCAATGTAGTGTTTGGCCGGAAATATTTCCATGTGGGCTGGCTGTGAGTAAATTTCACCGGTTAGCGGGCTATACTCAACAATCTTCTCCACTTCGTCGCCAAAAAAGGTGACCCGTACTGCTTTTTTCTCTTCATAAGCCGGGAAGATTTCAATGGTATCTCCCCGCACACGAAAGACCCCGGGGCGCAGCTCCATATCGTTGCGCTGATACTGGCTCTCGATGAGTCGGCGCAGCAAGGCATTTCGCCGGTAGATCTCACCCACATTGAAACGGATCACCACCCCGGCATAATTTTCAGGGCTGCCCAGACCGTAAATACAGGAGACCGAGGCCACGATAATGACGTCCTTACGCGACATTAACGCGGTCGTGGCTGCCAGACGCAGTCTATCGATCTCTTCGTTGATATCGGTCTCTTTTTCAATATATAGGTCCTGGCGCGGGACATAGGCTTCCGGTTGATAATAATCGTAGTACGAAACAAAATATTCAACCGCATTATCCGGGAAGAATTCTTTGAATTCCGTATAAAGCTGAGCGGCCAGAGTCTTGTTATGGGCCATGATCAAGGCAGGCATTTGCATCTGCTGGATAATGTTGGCCATGGTGAAGGTCTTGCCGGTACCCGTGGCACCCAGGATCACCTGGTCGCGGTATCCCTTCTGCAATCCTTCAACTATTTTCTTTATCGCATCCGGCTGGTCTCCGGTCGGAATAAATGGGGCTTTAAGATTAAATTCCATAGCATGATCCTATCTCTTACCGATAAATACTCGACTTGGTTTTGTCTTTCATATTTCAAAAAGTTTATCCGCTAATGTCACCAACTTTGCATAGAATTGCTTTCAATTGGAACCGATTTCTAAAAAACCGATTTTGATTCATGGTTGCGTTAACTGCTGGAACGAATAAATACAAATCATTACATTTATGTCTACTACAACAAATTACTGTCACTTTTGTGATTATGCATCAAACTATAATTATTATCATATTTTCAGACTACCTGACCAAGATTTTGCGTCCTTACTCACCTAAATACCGAAACTCGATGACAATAACCCTTTAGAGATAAATCTCAATAGACGAGGGTGAGATTGCTTCAACCTGAAAAGCAACAGGTCTCGCAAAGACAATTCTCAGGTTGACTTTGAATACACCAAACTTGCCAGTTTTTCTACCCATCATCATTCAATGTTCACGTCTCATCTAAGCAAATTGCGCCATTCCATTCGGTCGGGTATATAACCCAATAAGACCAGGGCAAGCAACCGCGCCTTTCGTCCCAATCGGAAATTCTCTTTGCTGCAAATATCCTGACAAATCTCAATTCCCAGCCAGTTTCTGACTACAGTGAAGAGAAATACTATATTATTATAGAACTATATTTCTAATTGTCAACGTCTCCTGAACGAATTGACACGGTTTTCACAAGAATGAAACATGGCCTCATTTTCCCGGTTCTCATTGTGTGTCTCTCCCCGGACTGAGATCGCCACGCCTTGGGAAGAACGCCCAAGGCTCGCGATGACATTTATTTTGGCGTTTGTCAAGCTTTCTTGTGAATGCCGTGACGAATTGAAGCGGTACCTGGGAATTAACCAGTCAAACACTCAATGTGTTAAATGTCGCTTCAGTAAAAACTCCAGAATCATTCCCTGTATCAGGTACTGCCCAAGAATAATCATTAACAATGCCAGATGACTATAAGGACGCGGATAAAAATGTGCCAGCCCAAACGTAAACCCAATCAACAGCACTGGCAGTAAAAGCCAGACGTTCACTCAATAAAATCGTCGACGAAAATCGCCAGGAACCTCGTGCCTGCGCACATCCATTTCCAGAATGACCAAGGAAACCACTTGAAGCCCAAAGCCAATTGGGATTGCCAAGAATGTCTGCCAATTTATCCATACTAGAAGTGCTACCACCAAAGGCAGCAAATCCATTCAGATGCGAGAATTAGCAATTTCGGTAATGACTTCTAATAATTCTTGCTTCCATTGGAGATCAGATTCATCAAATTGCATCCAATAGGCATTTTTCCCTGCCCGTGCTGAGGGATGAACGAATTTCAATTCTCGTGAAGTAATGCCGCCTGGCAAGGGCGGATAGCGTAAGACGATTTGATCTCCTTCTGCGGTGATAGAAGTCAACCCGGCTTTTTCTGCCCGCAGTTTGACTCGAATCTGATAGATCAAATTATCGATTGGCTCGATCAAAGGTCCAAAGCGGTCAACAAACTCTTCCGCCAGAGCATCCAATTCAGTTTCATCGCGTAAGGTAGCCATGCGGCGGTAAAGCTGCAAGCGCAGGGTTGTATCTGCCACATAATCTGCAGGTAATCCGACCGAAAGTGGTAAATCCACCGAAACAGGGATGTATGCAGCAGAAAGTCCGAAGGCTTTCTCAACATTGCTGTCTAACCCTGTCGTTGATTTTTTCAATTCTTGAACAGCCTGAGACAGCATGCGCGCATAGAGGTGAAACCCAACAGATGCAATATATCCGGATTGTCTCATCCCCAACATCTCACCTGCTCCGCGCATTTCCAGATCACGCATGGCAATGGAATACCCCGCACCTAGCTGAGTATTCTCCGCGATCGTTTCCAAACGTTCCTGGCCCTCGGGAGTTGGCGCTTTTTTTCGGTGTTTAAAGAAATAAGCATAGGCTCGTTGAGAACCCCTGCCTACCCGCCCACGTAATTGATAGAGTTGAGCCAGGCCAAATGTATCACCCCGGTCAATGATCAGAGTATTGGCATTAGGAATGTCCAAGCCGGATTCAATGATCGAAGTGCACAGCAGAACATCAATTTCACCGCGCGAGAAACGTGACATCACCTGTGAAAGCTCGTTTTCATCCATCTGGCCGTGAGCAATTCCGATCCGCGCGTCAGGGACCAGACTTTCGATGTGACTTTTCATTGAATAGATGGTTGTCACCCGGTTATGCACAAAGAAAACCTGTCCACCGCGTTCGATCTCCCGCAGGATCGCCTGTTTTACCAACTTAGGAGAGTATGGCCCAATATGGGTCACAATGGGCAGCCGTTCTGCCGGCGGGGTGTTGATAATCGAGATGTCGCGCACACCCGTCAGCGCCATGTATAACGTCCGCGGGATTGGGGTGGCCGTCAGTGTCAAAACATCCACTTCAGTGCGCAATTTCTTAAAGTGCTCTTTATGGGTTACTCCAAAGCGCTGCTCTTCATCGATGATCACCAGGCCTAGATCTTTAAAAACGACATCCGAGGTCATCAGCCGGTGTGTACCGATGATAATATCCACTTCGCCTCGAGCCAACCGTGCTACAATGGCGTCCTGTTCTTTGGGAGTGCGAAAGCGCGACAACATTTCCACTGTCAGCGGATAGGCAGACAAACGCTGCTTAAACGTCTCATAATGCTGCTGAGCCAGGACGGTCGTGGGTACCAGTAAGGCAACCTGTTTATCATCCATTACAGCCTTGAAAGCTGCCCGCAGCGCGACCTCAGTTTTGCCATATCCCACATCACCGCATAACAAACGATCCATCGGCTTTGGTTTTTCCATATCGTGCTTGACTTCATTGATGGCACGTATTTGATCATCGGTTTCGACATACGGGAAACTGGCTTCCAGTTCTTGCTGCCAGGCCGTGTCCGCTTTGAAAGCATAACCTTTCGCCGATTCACGCTTCGCATACAATTCCAACAGGTCTTGTGCCACGTGAATGACCGCTTCCCGCACACTTTGCTTGGTTTGCGCCCATTCCACACTGCCAAGTCTCGATGGCTGCGGCGTGGTCCCTTCCGGTCCAATATAGCGGCTTAGCCTGTCGGCCTGATGAATCGGTACGAATAACTGGTCGCCGTTGTCGTATTCCACGCATAAAAATTCACGTTCCGTGCCATCCAGCGTGCGTCGTACCAAACCGGAAAATCTACCCACGCCATAATCGACATGAACCACCCAATCCCCCGGGTTAAGATCATTAAAAGTGGCTTCCGGCGGTTGATGCGTGGAACTCATTCGCGGCCTGGGTTGTTGGCGCTCCCAACCAAACATTTCACTGTCAGTGATCAGTTCAATGACCGGTCTTCCAGATTCAGAGAGTATCCAGCCTTCGCTTAATGTCCCTTCCAGAAAACGAGGTTGTAACTTCCCCTCCAGATTGTCTGATACTTCATTCCATAATTCTCGAATCCTTGAAAGCTGCCGGGTGACTACAACAGATGGAATATCGTCCAGGCAATCTTCTTCAAGTGCATCCATAAAAGTATTCAGATGACCGCCGAATCGTTCCCCCGGCGTGAATGCTTCTGCCAATGGACTGGCTTCTTCGGATGTAGACCTACCCAGTTCGCACCAGCGCGAGGCCTGGATCATATCGATCAGTTCTGACCAGGTCAAATAGGGAACAGGGAAATTCTCTGGCAGGATTCCTTCTTCCACACTCTCTTGCCTAAGTTTAATTGCCTGTTCTTCTACCTCTTCTCCAAATGATTGAATATTCCCCACATCATCAATCAATACAAGCGCATTTTTGGGTAAATAATCCAAAATGGAGGAAGCCATGCGGTGAATTAATGGGATATAGAACTCATCCAGATTTACCCCATCCGGGATCAAACCCTCTGCTTTGGCTGGCAAGAATTCTCTGGCAGGAGTAATCAGCAATTCTTCCAATTTTCGAATCGTGCGCTGGCTGGCAGGGTCAAATTGGCGTAATGTATCCACTTCATCGCCAAAGAACTCCAACCGGGCCGGGAATGGTTCTGTAGGCGGCCAAACATCCAGGATTCCACCCCGCCTTGAAAATTGGCCAAAATCGACCACGGTATCCACGGCTTCATAACCGATTCCTACCCAGTTTTTTTGCAGATCTTCCGGGTTTACAGTTTGGTTTAAGTGAATTGTTTTGCTATTGACCAGGAAATCACGCCTTGGTAAAGTACGCGTCATCAAAGCCCGCAAAGAAGTGACGATTACTGGTGGTTCTGCCAGTTTCTTTTCACCCGGCAAATGGTACATGGCCAGTGCAGTTAATGCCTGCAAACGGTCGCGTCTCGTGACTGCTCCCCAGGCGGCCGGTTCATAAAATAACGGTGTCGGTTCTGAAAAATGAAAGCGCGGACGATCTGGCAGCCAAAATCCCAGTTCGTCCATCATCATTAGTGCTTTATCACTTTTGTCCGTGACCAATATTATAGGGACGTTCAAATCTAGAGCTAACGCAGCCAGCACAGGCAAGCGTGCAGAACGAGCCAGAGCCAGCCCCGAAACCTGATTACCCACTTTAATTTGGTCAAGAACATCTATGTAAGCGGAATGCTCACGAATGATATCAAGCACTTATTATCCCTTGATTAAAAAGAACCATTAAATTTATTCATCGCGGCGTTCAACCCCTGAATAATGAACTCTTCAGCAGCCTCACCGGCTTTTTGTAAGAAACCCTTCAAAAACTCTTCATCTTCTTTTGAAAAAGACTGCAAAACATAATCGGCCGACTCCATCTGGCCAGGCGGTCTGCCTACTCCCAAACGCATGCGCGCGAATTCCTGCGTTCCCAACCTCTCAATAATAGAACCAACTCCTTTTTGTCCTGCCGATCCTCCTCCCGGACGGATACGAATCGTCCCGAAAGGAAGATCAATATCATCGTGGATCACCAGCAGATGATCCAGAGAAATTTTATAGAAATTCATTAACCCGGATACTGCCTGACCCGAAAGGTTCATATAGGTTTGCGGTTTGGCTAATATGACTTTATTCCCTTTAATATTTCCAGTGGTAATGATGGCTTTGCTTTGGATTTTTTGTGTAGTGAGACTCCATTCTTTCACCAACGCATCGATTGCCATAAAACCGACATTATGCCGGGTTAACCGATATTCCCGCCCGGGGTTCCCCAGACCGGTAATTAAATAAGTATTTTGAGTCGTAATTCCCTGATTTATTTGTTGATGAAGTTTTTCGAAGAGTGCATCCAATAGAAAGCCTACCTGTGAAATTTTAAATAGCGAAACAAGGCATAAATCCCCAAACAAGCAGCCGCTACAGAACCAATAATTACTCCAGACTTCAGCTCTTTTTGAAATTGAGAATCTGTTAAGGCTCCTGGGTTCGCCGGATAAGGCGTAACTATCACTTCCGGAGACAATGTGATTGTCGGAGTCAGAGTCGGAGTCGAAGGTAAAGCTTCGACAATAACCTGAGTTGGAGTTGATGTGCTTTCAACTGCGGTGTAATTGCGTACCAGAACATGATCCAGCACAGATTCTTTTACATCTCCATCTGAATATTTTACAGACAAGCGGATTTTATAATCACCGTCACTGATCGTGGAAGTATCCCAAACCGCCAGGACATCATTAGTCACAGGCTGCGTAAGTGCGCCAATCAAAAACCAGGTCTCATTATTCGTTTGATCATATGCATACGAAATTTCTCCTGAGACAAATCCGTCTGCCGATGTAGTTCCTTTAATGCTAATATTTCCCTGCAGCACCTGCCCGGTTTGCGGAGAAGTGATCTCAACGGCAGGTATAGCCGCTGTCACAGGTGACAACATGAATAATGGAACGAAAAAGGACAAGAAGGCTTTGATCATGGCAACTAGTAAGTTTAACATGAACAGAACAATCCTGCAAATTTTGCCGGAAAGTCACACCCTTTACTGTCTGTTTATCTGATATGGTTACTTTCGTTTTAATTTTATATCTCAAAGGTATGACTTCAGGCCTACAGACCAATTTTTATAATATGTTATAATTTAAAAATGGCTGATATAAAGCAACTTCCATCTGGACAAAATAGCACCGAGACGAAAATTGAAGAAAAACAATCTCACGGTGTGCAAATCTGGTTGATTGTCGTCATTGCTGTTATTCTTTTGGCTCTCATTGCAACTGCTGTCTTTTTCCTGTTTAGAGCCCCCGCAGCGATTACTACCCAAATACGCGATGTTTTCATTATCTTCATGGCTCTGGAATTTATGGTATTGGGGGTTGCACTTATCATTCTCATCATCCAATTAGCCAAAATGGTTAATCTGCTCCAAAATGAAGTTAAACCCATTTTGGAAGCAACCAGCGAAACAATTGATACACTTAAAGGTACTACTCAGTTCTTAAGCGAGAATCTCGTCGACCCGGTCATTAAGCTCAATAGCTATGTGGCTGGAATTAAAAAGGCTCTCGATCTTTTGAAGATTTTCCGGAAATAACTATCGATTTCAACTAATTGAAAGGAGTAAAACAATGGCTGAACATGATAATGGTTTTGGTACTTTTTTCGCCGGTTTCCTCATCGGCGGTATTGCTGGTGCAGTGGTTTCTTTACTTTATGCCCCACAATCGGGTGAACAAACCCGTGCCGTGATCAAAGAAAAAGCCATCGAGCTGCGTGATAAGACCACCGAAACTTTAGATGATACTTATCAAAAAGCAGAAGATGCTGCCACTGACGCGGTTGAAAAAGCTCAGGAATTAATTCGTCTGGCAGAGAAAAAAGCCGGCGAATATGCTGACCAAGGTCAAGTACTGATCGATGAAACAGTGTCCAAAGTAAAACCGAAGAAAGCAGCTCAGGAATAAATCAATCAGACACCATCCGCAAGATGGTGTCTTTTTTTGTCATAAATATCTTCGTGCCAGATCATAACGTTTTTACAGACGCGACCATCTCTGGCAATGCGGAAATAATATCTCTGGCTAAAACTGAAGCCTCGCAGCCCATTTTCTCCGCCGCGCGTAATCCAGCTTTGGCGTGCATCCAGGCTCCTAAAGTGGCAGCTTCAAAAGGTTGAACACCTTGCCCGATCAAGCTGGTGATCATTCCAGTAAGGACATCACCGCTGCCTGCTTTTGCCAGAGCGGAAGTCGCAATCGGAATAATGTTGATGCGACCGTCAGGAGCAGCGATCACGGTGAGAGCACCTTTTAAAACCACGACCTGATGCCATTTTTGCGCGAAACTGCTGGCGCATGCAATTCGATCTTTTTGTATTTCTTCAGTTTTCAAACCAGTCAGTGCAGCCATTTCACCCGGATGTGGAGTCAAGACCATCGGGCTGGAGATACTCTCAAACCAATTCTGTTGTTTTGCCAGCCAGCGTAAAGCATCCGCATCGATCACCACAGTTGGGATTTTGACAGCGGCATTTGTAGACGTTTCACCAGCCAGAAAGCCAACTTTCCTTCGATCGTTTATCGATGGTTGAAATAAAACTCTGTGCAAGAATCTCTGAGTAGCCTCTTCCGTTCCAATCCCCGGCCCCACTGCCAGGCAATCATAATCAATCACCTTTTTTAAGAATACCTCTGCAGCCGTTTCAGCGATCACACCGTCTTCGTCATCTAGAATCACCCAGGTGATTTCAGGGGCATTTCCTGCCATGGTCGAAGCGACCTGCTGCGGAACTGCCAGTGTCACCAGTCCGCTGCCCAGCCGGTAAGCTGCCAGCCCGGATAAAAACGGTGCTCCTACATAATTTACAGATCCGCCAACAACCATCACTTTGCCAAAGGAACCCTTATGACTGAACGCGGATCGTACTGGTAAGTGAGCAGCCGCCCAATGATCGTCGACTACTGACTGACCCTCATATTTTTTAGTGATCTCTTTTGGTAACCCCAGAGATACGGTTTCTATTTCTCCACAAAGTGAAAAAGCTGGCTGCTTCATTAAGCCTACTTTGACCGCCTGCATACAAACGGTAAGTTCAGCCGGTATTGTTTCAGCGGCCGCTTCACCGCTGTCGCAATCCACCCCAGATGGACAATCCACAGCGACAACCCTCTTTCCTTTAGCAGCCTTCTTGATCAAGGACATAAATTCCGCCATTTCAGCTTTCAACGGCATCTTGATCCCGGTGCCAAGCAGCCCATCAACAATGACTGAATCGTCCGACATTATTTCTTTTAATTTGAGTTTGAAATCCGCTTCTTTGTAATTAATGATTCGTCCGCCATTATTGATAAATTCTTCCACCAAGGGGTCTGCCTGCCTCGGACTGAATAAAATCGCAGCTCCATACCAACCACTTAGTAAGAGCTGGTTGAGTGCGATTATAGCGTCTCCACCGTTATTGCCTTTACCGACCAGACCAATGACATGCTTGGTAATTAAATCCTTAAAATGCTTAATAATAATTTCTGCCAGACCCTTGCCTGCACGCTGCATCATCTGGTCAGAAGAAACACTCTGTTCGATCGCCAATTGTTCTATTTCGCGCATTTCCTCAACAGTAACTAACATCATTTAGATTAACCCTTTCTTAAATAATTATAGACCTTGTAAAGTGTTTATTCTAAGAAGATTATGATACAATTCGAGCCTAAATCCTGCAAGAAAGAGAGCTAACTTTGAACGAACAATCCGAATTTACAAAAGTCGCCAAAGATCTGGTGGTTAGTCTTGAATATACGCTCACCGTTGATGGAGAGTTGATCGATTCATCTGAAGAAAATGGCCCGATCGATTATATTCAGGGACACGAAAACATCATTGCCGGCCTGGAAAGCGAACTTGACGGTATGAAACTTGGTGAATCCAAGAAAGTAAACGTCAAGGCCGTAGACGCCTATGGTGAATATGACGAAGAAGCTGTTGAAGAAATTCCTTTATCCGATTTCCCCAAAGATATTCCTCTGGAAGTTGGTGTTGAATTAGCGGTTGAAGATGAAGACGAAGGCCCAATTTCTGCAGTAATTGAAGAAGTTGGGAAAGATACTGTCACATTGAATTTCAATCATCCGTTGGCTGGCAAAGACCTCAATTTCGATGTCAAGATCTTGAGCATCCGTGCGGCGACCGCTGAAGAGCTGGAACATGGTCACGTTCATGGTGATGACGAAGACTGTGACTGCGATGATTCAGAATGCAATTGTGGTAAGAACAACTAAAACTACCAATAATACAGAAAAGCCGGTGCTGATGAGCATCGGCTTTTTTGGTTTATTTTACGTAATAATATTTTTCTCCCGGCTGAAGCCAGTGGTATTTTTGACGCGGTGCTTTGCGGTCCAAATGATCTGCCAGAACCGCCGGGGAAACATGGTTATATTTAAAAAGGTCATTATGCATCGGCAGCAGCACATCGGTTTTCAAACGCAATGCCAGTTCCAACGATTCTGATGGATCCAAGTTACCGATCATATCCATCCGTTCGCGCCAACCATCCCGGCCGTTGACTGGCAGGCAAGCTACATCGATTTTACTGGTATACCTAAGTATTTGCTCCACCATGCCGTCGTATAAAATGGTGTCTCCGGCATGATAGATCCAAACTTCCCCTGCTTTGATCACAAAACCAAAATATGAATAATCTTCACCGCTTGCATCCAAATCGAACTGGTAATGTGCGGCCGGTACCGCGTAATATTCCAATCCGGGCAGGTGTTCAACCTTAGCAACTTTGGGAATGATAATTTGTTGAGGAGATATTCCCAATGAGGCCAAGTGGTTTTCCACCGGTTTTGGGCATATAAACTTGATCTTTGGATTCTTTTGATAAAGTGGCAGCAATGTTTCAGGGTCGCAATGGTCAGCGTGATCATGGGTGATGAAAACAGTATCAATATTTTTCAATTCATCGATGCACACCGGAGCCGGAAATTCACGTGAGAAAACCTCTGCTGAACCGATACCGCTGTCAACAACATAGTTGGATAGGTAAGGATCGATCAGAAAGCCATTATCTTTTGTCTGAATAATGAATCCATCTTGTCCAAGAAAAGTAAACTCAACCAGAGGGGTGGTTATCTCATTCTTCATTTTTTTTGGTTTTCTTACTTTTATCATGGACCTTTTTTAAGAATTTGTTACCGCTTTCCATTGCCGGGGCCAAAGCAACATCGATCACTTCATCCATGTGCCGCACATAAATGATCTTTAGATCATCACGTACTTTCTTGGGAACTTCCACCAGGTCTTTGGCATTTTTTTCCGGCAATAAGATCGTTTTTAGTCCAGCTCGGTGAGCTGCCAGGATCTTTTCGCGCACCCCGCCGATTGGCAGAATATTTCCACGCAGGGTAATTTCTCCGGTCATGCTTACTTCTTTCCGTACTGGTCTTTCGGTAAATGCCGAGATCAAAGCAGTGGCGATCGTGATCCCTGCGCTGGGTCCATCCTTTGGAATCGCTCCTTCGGGGATATGAATATGTATATCAAGTTGTTCAAAAATATCCGGATCGATTCCAAACGTGTCTACCCGCGATTTCAGGTAGGAAAGGGCTGCCTGTGCAGATTCTTGCATCACATCGCCAATCTGACCGGTGATCTGCAAATTTCCTTTGCCTTCCATAACCAGTACTTCCACCGGCATGATATCTCCGCCGTTCTCAGTCCAGGCAATGGCTGTGGCTACGCCAACTTCATCTTTTCGTTCGGCTTCAGCAAAATAAAACTGCGGTGGGCCAAGGAATTTTTCGATGGCATTTACGCTCAAAGTTTTGGCAAAACGTTTCTTTTCTGCCTTGAGCCTGGCGGTCTTGCGGCAAAGCTGACCCAGTTCCCGCTCCAGATTGCGGACACCGGCTTCATAGGTATATTCGCGAATTACTTTCCGCAGAGCGGCTTCGTCAAATTGGAGATCATCCGCTTCCAGCCCGCTTTCTTCCATCTGCCGTGGAATAAGGAAACGACGGCAAATCTCGAGTTTTTCTTCTTCAATGTAACCCGGGAAATCGATCAATTCCATGCGGTCCAATAACGCCGGCGGGATCGTGCTCAAATTGTTCGCAGTGGTGACAAACATGACCTTTGAAAGATCATAAGGTAATTCCAAATAGTGATCTGAGAACGAGAAGTTCTGTTCCGGGTCAAGTACTTCCAGTAAAGCCGAGGAAGGATCACCCCTGAAATCACTGCCGAGTTTGTCAATTTCATCAAGCATAAAGAGAGGATTGATCGTTCCGGCCCGCTTCATGGTTTGCAGGATGCGTCCAGGTAATGCGCCAATATAGGTTCGCCGGTGACCGCGAATTTCAGCCTCGTCGCGCACGCCGCCCAAGGATAAGCGCACAAAATTACGCCCTAACGCTGCCGCAATTGATTTTCCCAGAGAGGTCTTACCCGTTCCCGGAGGTCCAACAAAGCACAAGATCGGCTGTCGCTCTTTTTTGGGTTTCAGGCTCTTGACCGCAATATATTCAAGAATGCGGTCTTTGGCTTTTCCTAATCCATAATGATTTTCATCCAAAACTTTGGAAGCATGCAGAACATCCAGGTTATCTTCGGTCTTTTCATCCCAGGGCAGATCCAACAACCAATCAATATACGACCTTAAGATACCAACCTCAGGAGCCATAGCAGGCATCTGTGTGAGGTGTTCGATCTCTTTCAAAGCCTGAGTCTTCGCTTCTTCAGGCATTTTCTTGGCTTCAATTTTGGTTTTCAATTCCACTAATTCACGAGACCAGACGTCGCCTTCGCCAAGTTCATTTTGAATGGCTTTTAATTGTTCGCGTAAATAGAATTCGCGCTGAGAACGATCTACTTCACTTTGTACCCGGGTCTGAATTTCATCTTCTAGCTGCAAGACGTCCAATTCTTGAGCCAACAACCAATTGACTTTCTTCAAGCGTTCTTTGGGTTCCAGAATGGTTAATAATTCCAGACGTTCTTCGTAAGGCAGTGAGACCGCGGTCGCGATCATATCTGCCAGCCAGCCGGGTTCCGTAATATTGATAGAGAAGAGATGTGCTTCATCTGGCAGTGTACGATCCAACTGCACACAGCGTTCAAAAAGGTCGCGCGAGGTGCGCATCAGCGCTTCGGTCTGGCGGTCTGAGGTTTCATCTTCTTCGATCACTTCACCGCGAACCCACCAAAACGGTTCTTTCTCGACGATTTCGACTACTTTTACTCGTCGTCTTCCTTGCACCAGGGCGGAATTATTCCCATCTTGTAAGGTGAGCAGACGTCCAACGGCTACTTCAACACCCACTTCAAGAAAATCATCTTTGGTTGGGTTTTCAATTTCGCTGTCTTTTAACATCAAAGCCAGCATGGTTTTCCCCTCTTTTTGGACGTAATTAATGGCTTCCAGATTTGGTCCTGGAACAACAAATATCGGAGAGACCATCCTCGGAAAGACAACTATATCCCGCATGATCATTGCCGGACAAAAGATAACTCCGTGTTTATCAGGGATAGAATCCGGTACCTGATAAAGCTCATCGGTTCGCTGATATAAGGCTGCAGTATATTCTTCTGGGTTATCGATACGTTTCTTCCAATCCTCGTTCTTCATCTAATCCTCAAGTTATTCTAATTTCATTAATATGTTTTTTCAGCTTTGGCCATTCTTCTCTTGCGGCAGCAGCGACAAATATACTCCCCGCTACGACAATTGCTGAATCACTTCCCGCTTGTTTCACCGCACATTCAAGTGCGGAAGAAATATCGGGGGTTGCAATAGCCGGTCTTCCAAATTGATGGGCTAATTCTACCAGTTTATTGGCAGCCAGAGCCCTTGGATGTGTGCTTTGAGTGGCAATGACCATCTTTATTCTGGGCATTAATTGAGTGAACATTCCGGGAATATCCTTGTCTTCAGATACTCCAAAGATCAAGATCACCGGTTTTTCACTGAGATAATCATCAATGGCCACGCGCAATTTCAACGCTGAGTCTTGATTGTGCGCTGAATCCAAAATTACAATCGGGTCTTTGCTGATCAACTCAAAGCGGCCTGGCCATTGGACATTAGTAAACCCATCTTCAATGGCTTTATCGCTGAATTTGATGCCCTGCTTTCTTGCTTCTCTGATTGTCGAAAAAGCAGTGGCAGCATTTTGCACCTGATGATATCCGAGCAAAGGCATGGTGATTTGTAAGGGTTTCCAATCTACTTGCTCACCCTTTTCGATGAATTCATTGATATGCTCTTGATCCTCTTTTGGCCAAAGCATCAAAGTTTGTCCATCCAACGAATGCGAAATTGAACTGTAAAGGAAATCTACCCCAACCCGGATTAATGGAGCATTGCGTTCGGCAGCAATCTTTTCGATCACACGGCGGGGTGTTTCCTCTTGTGGGGCCAGTATGACCGGCCGGTTCCGTTTGATGATTCCGGCCTTTTCGGTTGCGATTTCACTAATGGTGTTTCCGAGCACATTCATATGATCGTATGAAAGTGAAGTGATCACCGCTACAAGCGGTTTCACCACATTGGTGGCATCCAAGCGGCCGCCAAGACCTACTTCAACAACAGCAATCTCCACCTTTGCATCCGCAAATGCCTGGAAAGCCAAAGCTGTAGTGATCTCAAAAGTGGTCAACCCCTGCACTTTTTCTACAAATGGTTTTGTTTTTTCTACCAGGGTTGTCAACGCAGCGTGCGAGATACTCTTACGGTCGACCTGGATCCGTTCGCAATAATCCTGTAAGTGCGGCGAGGTATACAACCCCACACGATATCCAGCACTTTGGAGAATACTGGCAATCATCGCAGCGGTTGACCCTTTGCCCTTCGTCCCGGCTACGTGGATCACCGGATAATGATCCTGTGGATTACCCATTAACCCCATCAGATCAACCATGCGCTGCAAGTCAAAATGAGCTGCTGCCAGATGATCTTGTTTCGTTAAGCTAAAATCAACAAACCCATAAAGGTAATCCAATGCTGCTTGATATTTTTGCTCGATGATATCCATACTCTTTTTTGCCAATCTAGATTATATTAATAATGGCATTGTAATCTTGCCTCATCCATAAAGCAAGGAATACCCTTTTTTTAGGATAATATGCTGACTCTATTGACCATTAAACTTTATCTATCGGGCTGCTCTTCCTTAAAAGAAAAACGCGGCCGCTTGCAGCCGATCATCAGTCGGTTGCACAAAGAATTTAATGTCACCGTGTCTGAGATCGGATTGCAAGACGTATGGCAATCCGCCTGGATTGGTGTTGCCTCCCTATCCAACGAGAAAACCCATAATGAACAGGTGATGAATAACATCATCAAGTTCATTGAATCCAACTGGCCGGATGAACAAATTCTTGAATCACACCTAGAAAATCGCTAGTCCATTTTTTTTGATTTTTTAATAATTCGCGCTTTCCTTTTTTTGACAGGGTGCGGTTATTTTGTTTGCTTTTTCATTAGTTTCATTATTTTGGGGATTAAAGTGAATGAAGCTA
>PMIV01000064.1 GCA_003158355.1 Anaerolineaceae bacterium | reverse complement strand
TCACCCTGCAACCAACGCAGGGTTCGCAATGACAAATAGTGGTAGTAATTAACGAATTATTCCAGAAATAAACGTATTCTCGTTCTAGAATTACAAATTATGTATCCTGTGAGTAGATACCGAGACAGTATAGCACATACGTTCTAATTAGTCAAGATATTTATTCGAAGATATTTATTCGCAGGGAGGGAATATATATAATGGGTATTTTGAATATTTGCTTAATCGAACACGTTATGTAAAGCAGAAAATATCAAGATATAGAATAATGAAGTTGCAACTTAGAAATGCTGGGGTTTACATTTCTAACTAAAAATAAAATTATCCGGTGAGATAAAATAATTTGTCAAAAATGATGCAAAATAGAAAAATTTTATTCTGGATAGTAAATTTTTTTAAAGGGCATAGATCTTCCCTTAATAGATCACGCTCAGCTTCCCGGAGGCTAGATCGACGGAACACAGATTCCCATCCACATTCATATAGAGGCTGTCGCCCTGCGAACCGAAAATGGAGGGGATCGAGTAAAAATCTCCGCTGACACGGGAAAGGTTTATGGTCGTTTTGCCCAGGCTGGTGCCGTCCGCGGGGTTGAAAGTCTCGAGCGTCAGCCGGTTCGGCTCGCCGCTGAAGGTAAGCAGCACGAACCCGGCGGAACTCATGTGCCAGGTCCAGCCCAGATCGGTCTTATCGATCAAGCCGGCCATCTCGTCCGGCGGGTCAAGGGGTTCAGCCCCCGGCAGGTTCATCTGCCAGCTCAGCGCGCCGGAGGTGATATTCACTCCCCACAATTCAAAACGGGTGGTGCCGAGCGTGCGTTTGGCGCGCACGATGAGGGTATCTCCGTTTTGTGCCAGCGGCAGCAGGGAGTAATCCGCATTATTGATGAGAACCTTTGTTTTCCCGGCAGCCAGATCCACCGCCACCAGGTCATTGTCGCTGCCAAAGTAGAGCGCGCTTTTCGTCAATAAAGATTGCAATCCGTCAAAGGAAAAATCGAAGCGGTTCTGGCTGGTACCCGTCCAGGCCACTTCGCCGGTACCAAGATCAATCCCCTGAACACAGCCGTCTGCATAAACCAGCACCAGTCTGTCAGACGTTTCATCGTAGAGCAGGCCGTCATCGCTGCTCAGGTTGAGCGTGTCATCATTAGCATTACAGGTAGGGGCGATGCTGCGCTGCTGGCTGCCGCTGACCGGATCGATGAAGAATAGAGCTTCATCGAATGTACCTTCAGGATAATCAAATTCGACCAGAGAATTGCCCATCAGCCGCAGGGTTGAATCGTTGTAAGCCAGGTGCCGGCTCCAGACCAGCTCACCGCTTTCGGCATCGTAGGCGCTGATAGATTGATCCGCGGTGTCCACGATCACGCGTCCTGCCGTAACCAGCATGGCTGACTTGCCATAACTGAGCGAATCTTTCATTTCCGTCTGCCAGGCCAAGGAACCATCCGCGGCATGGTAAGCCTTCAAATTGGCCCCGTTGGCGGTGTAGATCAGATCCGTTCCGCTGACCAGGGTGACCGAGCCTTTTTCCAGCGCGTCCGTTTTCCACAATAGTTTGCGGGTGCCGGCATCGACCAGGCCGACGAAGTAGATGTCACCGTTGGCATCATAAAAGTCGCCGGCGATCTGCGGCCCGGCTGCACTGGTGGAAGGAATAAGTAAATCCGTCTGAGACGGATAGTAATGGGAAGCAACTCCCTTGAAGAGCAAGAACATCAAAACGCCGATCACAATCAATGAGAACATGGCTGCAAGCAGCAGCCCGACCTTTCGGCCCCGATTGGCAGGCGGAACAGGCGGAGGTTCTACGTAGGTTGAATCCGTCTGGAACATCGATGCAGATGAGATCTGGTTAAGTGCCTCTTTGGCCTTGTCCAGGCTTACGTCAAAATTTTGGCGGTAGACCTTGATGGCCTCCAATTTGTTGCCGCTTTCAAGCAGGTGCTGCACCTGCCGCATGACCTGGGTCAATTCTTCCGGGGAGTGCTTACCAGGCACCGATGGAGCCACAACTCTTCCGGCCGCAATGGCGTTCACCGCCTCTTTGGCCTCATCCGCATCCACGCCGAAAAACGAAGCGTAGCGCGCAATGGCGGCAGTCAACTGATCACCATTTGCCATTTGACTGATCTCATCAAAAGCAAAGCCGGGAGCTCCCGAACGGGCGTTCACAGCCGCAGGAACCACAGAAATGTTGCCGCAGAATTTACAACGCACTGCCGGGTGGATGCCGTCATAATCAAGGGGAGCGCCGCAAGCCGGACAATTCAATAGGATAGGGTCATTTGATGTCATCGTGAATCCCAAAAAAAGAAGATGATTTACAGGTCAATTATCCATATTTTTTTCCGTTAATCAAGCGGGAGACAAATACCAAAATGAAAAAAAGAGGTCATAGACCAAAGTGTAAAATACTGCTTTACACTTTTATGATAAAAGTGTAAATTACTAATTTACAATAATGCCTATTTTGTGTAAAATAGGACTATGAATACAATCGAACGACCGATATATGGACTTTTGAAAAACTCTCTTGCCGATCAGCGCATTGTGGTGATCACCGGTATGCGTCGAGTGGGGAAAACCACAACTCTACACTGGCTCCTCGATCAAATTCCCTCAGAAAATAAAATCTACCTTGATCTTGAGCGGTTAGACCAGAGGTCGGTATTTCAAGAACAAAACTATGATCTAGTGCTCGATTATTTGCGAAATCGAGGGATGGATCCAGCAAAGCCTCTCACCGTGGCATTGGATGAGATCCAGTTTGTTCCAAATATACCCAGCGTAATCAAATATTTGTATGATGCTTACAAGATCAAATTTTTATTGACCGGATCCAGTTCATATTATTTAAAGAACCTCTTTACCGAATCTATGGCAGGAAGAAAAATTGTTTTTGAAATCTTCCCCCTCGCGTTTGGTGAATTTCTGGATTTTCATGGCATTTCATACCACCGCCGCAGTAATTTCGCTGAGATGCTTTTTGATAAACCTGAGTATGAACGCCTTAAGGGTGAATATGAAAATTACCTCCAATACGGTGGTTTGCCAGATGTAGTCTTGCAAAGCAACCCTCAGGTGAAACTTGAAATATTACAGGATATCCTTTCTTCCTATATCAATATAGATGTTCGATTGATGGCAGATTTTCGCAAGATCGGGGAATTACAGCTGTTGCTCAAAGTTTTGGCACTGCGTATCGGTAATAAGCTGGATCAAACCAAATTGGCTCAAGTTGTGGGGGTTACCCGCCCTACTTTAGCTGCATATCTCGAGTTCCTGGAAAAAACCTATATGATTCACCGTTTACCTGCTCTGACGAATGCAGACCGGGCGACTGCTCTGGGCAAGAAATTGTATTTTTACGATAACGGTATTGCCAATGTGCTGGCACAGCCCAGTGAAGGAGCTTTGTTCCAAAACAGCATATTTAACCAGCTTAATTTTCTGGGAGAACTTTCTTATCTGGGTAAAGGGAATGATTATGAAATCGATTTTATCCTCGACCAAAAGATCGGATTGGAATCCAAAGTTCACCCGGTTCAATCGGACGAGTTGAAACTCAAGCGAATTGCTGCAAAACACAGTCTTGAGGAATCCTGGCTGGTTGGCCGGTCGCCTACACCAGGGTTTGATCAATTCATCTGGGGCGGCTTGATCTTTTAGAAAATTATTTATTTACGCAATACATTTTACTTTGCAAACTTCGATCATCATCGGCACCATTCGTTTGAAATGATTGTAAGTGAGCAGACGTAACATTCACAAGAAAGCTTGACAAACGTAAAAATGAATGCCATCGTGAGCCTTGACATCCTGGAATTCCTACTAAATTTGTCGTAAAATAAGGTTATAGCAGGGAAGAATTTTCTGCCCTGAGATAAATCAAAGGAGATTTACAATGGTGAAAGATCCTGTATGTGGAATGGATGTTGACCCCAAGACTGCCGCTGGCAAATCAGATTATCAGGGACAGACCTACTATTTCTGTTCACAAGGGTGCAAGCAAACGTTCGATAAAGACCCTCAAAAATATGCAGGCAAACCCGCGGTTAGCCATGCCGGCCATACGCATTAGTACCCTTCAAATCTGAATTTGTGATTTCGATCTAAGCGCATCATTGTGAATATGAGTGCAAAGATCACCTAAAATGAGGTTTAACGGAGTACCAGAAATAAAGTTGTGTTTAAATTACAAAACGCCCAGAATCGGGCGTTTTGTAATTCAGGGAAAACTCTCAAACAAGCGCAGCTTTCCGCTACTTCACGTTTTGCAGGTTCGTTCGGCACTCTTTTCAACAATCCAGTACAATTAATCCATGAAAAAATCTCTCGCCATTATCGGCGCCGGACCGGCNNGAGAAATATGCTTCCGGCAGCGACGCCAGCGCCTGGCTGGAACCGCTTTTCAAACAATTTGGCCCGGCAGAACTACGGCAATTTCTGGAAGAGATGGGCCTGCTCACCTTCGCCACCGCGGACGGCTGGGTCTACCCCGTTTCGGAATCTGCCCAAACCGTAGTGGCCGCCTTCGCCAGCGCGTTGCAGCGCGCCGGAGTCAGTCTTTTACTGGAACACAAAGTAACGTCTATACGCAAAACACTGAATGGTTTTGCGCTCTCTTTTGAGAAACAGCCAGAATTGCAATGCACTACACTGCTGGTGGCCGCGGGCGGCAAAGCCTACCCCACCCTGGGCTCGCGCGGTGAATGCTTTACGTCCCTGGCAAAGCTTGGGCATACCGTCCGGCCGCTGCTGCCGGCGCTTGGCCCGCTCAGCGCAGACATGCACCTGTATCAAAGTTTGCAGGGGGTACGCCTGGATGCCTGCGTAACCCTGTTCGACGCAGGAAAAGGAAATGCCAGCCCCCTTCCGCTTGGCGAAACCACTGGCAATCTCATCTTCACTCAGTGGGGATTCAACGGCCCGGCGGTGATGGATTTGAGTCACCTGGCGGCGCGCCGTCCGGGGGCAGAACTCAGCATGCTCATGAACTTCTTGCCCGGCCGTGAAGAGCAGGTACGCGGCCTCGTCCAGAGCCATCGCCGCGAGCCGATCCCTCTGGCAGTGATCCCAGGCAGCAGCCTGCCGCCCAAATTATGCACCTTCATTCTGGAGCAGTGCAAGTTACCCCCCGAGAGTACGCTCGCAAAGATCAGTGAACCTCAATTGAAAAAATTAATGGATTGGATCACGGCGTTCCCCGTAAAAGTCAGTGGGGTGCGCGGCTTCGACACCTGCCAGGTCAGCGCCGGAGGAATCCCCGTCGAAGAGGTAGACTCCGTCAGCATGCAGTCGCGCCGGGTGCCGGGCCTCTATCTGGCCGGCGAAACACTGGACGTGATCGGTCCGTGCGGCGGATACAACTTACAGTTCGCCTTCAGCAGCGGCGCCGTAGCCGGGATGGGTATGGCAAGGACAAATTTAACTATCGATTAACTGCTTCCCTGTGAAACAATTTTTGCTTTACAAGATCGAAGAGACTCGTCACGCCGTATGCAGCCGCAACACAGAATGGCGCCATGATCACCAGTGAATACTGAGGCCATTTGGTACTCCAAATAAACAAAAAGATCAATCCAACGAAAAACCAGTAGAAAAATACCGGGCTGCGCTTAAAAGTACGCGGCAAGCCTAAAACGGCCAGGATGAAGATGAGCGGGTCAAGCTGGACAAGAAAACCCGCCTGCGACTGTACCTGGTAGTAGGCAAAAGGATTGAAGAGCCAGACGATGGACTGCCAGAACGGATAGCCTGCTTTAGCGACGTGAAGTGAATTCTTAAAACGCAAATGGTAATTGATCGATTGCAGCAGGCGGCCGAGGGGATGAGGCCATAAATAGGGGTCACAGATAAAGAACAGCAGCAAGGAGAGAACTCCCCAGCCCAAAACGTACAAGAGATGTTTGGCCGGGATTTCCTTGCGGATCACGGCGACAAGCCAGTGCAGCAAGATGGCCAGGCCGGCAATGCAATACACGTATTTCGAGGCCGCAGTGATCCCTAAAAACACTCCAGACAAAGCCAGCCAGAGGAAGATTTTCTTTTTGTTGGCAGCAGGGTCTTTGGCCGAGCGATAGTAAATGCCATAGGCGATGACAGCCAGCAGGCTGGTAAGCATGGGCAGCGCTTCGAGATAGATCTCGCTCGTGTATTTGACCGCCAGGGAGTTAACCGCCAGGAACAGCCCCGCCAGCGGATTCACGATCGAGAGCGCCAACACGGCGAGACTGCCAAACACAACCGAGACACGCCTGTCGGCTATGCCATAGGTTACTGCTCCAGATTGCATCACCGGTGTCTGATCCACAAAATCCGATTGGTAGATTTTTTCCAGGGGAGGTTCGGGCAGCAAGGCCACCCCGTAAATGATCTTATAAAAACTGGGGTGTTCATAATTGGTGGTGTTCCAGGCGATCCAACTGTACTGACCGCTGCGAATATAGTTGGTGTATTTCAGCGACGAAATGAGATAGGTCGTTTCATCGTCGTCAATATTGATGCGCTCAGAAGCATAATAGCGCAATCCAAAAGCCAGAAGGGTGAGTGCAATGACAAAAACTGCCAGGACTTTAAGATTGTTTATTTTCATATGCTCATTCCAACTTGATTGAAATTTTTAAAAACTCCCTTCTCGCCAGTGGTCTGCCGGAAAGGCGTTTTGATTATAACATTGCCCGGAGGACTCACTCTTAGATCGCATTGAAGCGCCCCAGAAAAATGAAGTCTCACTAAATAGTTTTTAATCGCCAAATATTCCATACCCGGTTTGAGAGTAAAAATAGTTTTATAATACATTCATAATTATGAATGTATTAAAGGAATCTCCCAACACCGACGCCCTGGCCCAGGCCTTTGCCCTGCTCGGACAGCCCTCACGCCTAATGATCGTGCTGGCAATCGGTGAGGAACGGGCTTGCGTCTGCCACCTCGAAGCTGTGCTGGGGCTGCGCCAGGCGTATATCTCCCAGCAGCTCATGCAATTGCGCGCTGCCGGCCTGGTCGAGACTGAACGCATCGGCCGCCACATCTTCTACCATTTGTCCGACCCGCGCTGGCTGGAATTGATCCGGCAGGCTGCCGAGTTGAAACAGGTGCAACTGCCGCAATTCAGCCTGCCCGAAGTGAACGGGTGTGACTACACTCCCGGAAACTTATCTTAATTTTCAAACGAGGATTTTTATGACAGAAATTGTCCCCGCTCCACGCCGCCTGAAATTGTTGGATCGTTTCCTTACTCTCTGGATCTTCCTGGCCATGGGGGTCGGCATCGCGCTCGGATTTCTTGTGCCCGGCACCAAGGATTTTATCAACCAGTTTTCGGTTGGCACCACCAATCTGCCAATTGCCATCGGTCTGATCTTGATGATGTACCCGCCGCTGGCCAAAGTGCATTATGAAGACCTGGGCAAGGTCTTCAAGAACCGCAAGGTGCTCACCCTGTCTCTGGTGCAGAACTGGATCATCGGCCCGACATTGATGTTTTTACTGGCAGTGATCTTTTTACGCGACAAACCCGATTACATGGTCGGCCTCATCATGATCGGCCTGGCACGCTGCATCGCCATGGTCATTGTCTGGAACGACCTGGCTCACGGCGACCGCGAATATGCTGCCGGGTTAGTAGCATTCAACAGCATTTTCCAGGTTCTCTTTTACAGTTTGTATGCCTTCATATTCGTCACCGTGCTGCTGCCGCTTTTTGGCCTGCAAGGGACACAGGTGAAGATCACCATCGGCGAAATCGCCAAGAGTGTGTTCATCTACCTGGGCATTCCCTTCCTGGCCGGCATGCTCACCCGCTATCTGGGGATCAAGTTCAAAGGCAAAGACTGGTACGAGCACAAATTCCTGCCCAAGATCAGCCCGCTCACAATGATCGCACTGCTCTTCACCATCATCGTGATGTTCAGCATCAAGGGCGGCTTGATCGTGCAGATCCCGCTGGATGCAGTGCGCATCGCCATCCCGCTGCTGATCTACTTTGTGATCATGTTCGTCGGCAGTTTCTGGATGAGCAAACGCGCCGGCGCCAGTTACGAACAGAGCACCACGCTCTCTTTCACTGCCGCCAGTAACAATTTTGAACTGGCCATTGCCGTCTCGGTCGCCGTGTTCGGCATCAACTCCGGGCAGGCCTTCGCGGCCGTCATCGGCCCGCTAGTGGAGGTGCCTGTGATGATCGGCCTGGTCAACCTGGCCTTCTGGTTTGGGCGCAAGTGGTGGGGAAAAGATCCATCCGGACGCCAAATTGCAAAATCCTGATTGACGAACACCGATAAATCGGTATAATTGCCATCAGGTGATGAAGCTCACCCGGAAACAATCAAACCGTCTGTTAAGACTGATAGCCTCTGCCAATAGAAATAATCGGCAGAGGCTTTTTAATTCATATCAGTTTTCATTTTTTTTGTGGGATTGGATTTATGGAAAAATTTTTATTGATCTCTACCGGGGCAGTCCTCGGTGCCAATGCACGTTACTGGCTGGGAACCTGGGTCTCTGAAAAATGGGGCTCCACTTTCCCGATCGGGACGCTAATCATTAACATCACCGGCAGCTTCCTGCTGGGGTTGTTCATGACCCTGGCGACCGAACGTTTTCTCATCGATCCGCGCTGGCGCTTTCTGGTAGCGGTGGGATTCCTCGGAGCTTATACTACTTTCTCTACCTTTACCTACGAAAGTTTTAATTTGATCTTTAAAGGTCAATGGCTGCCCGGTCTGCTCAACTTGTTAGGCAGTTCCCTGTTGGGTCTGCTAGCCGTCGGACTAGGAGTTTATCTTGGAAAAGTCCTATAATTCTGTTGATCTAACGGAGGTACCCATGCCTGAGCTTTCCAGTAACGAAACAGTTTCGCGGCTGCGCATCTACATCAGTGAAAGCGACCGCTGGCGCGGCAAACCGCTTTACGCGGCTGTGCTCGAGGAATTGCGCAAAAAAGGCATTGCCGGGGCGACCGTTTTTCGCGGGGCTGCCGGGTTTGGCGCAGGTTCGCATGTGCAAAATTCTTCCATCGAAGTTCTCGCAATGGATCTGCCCATTGTGGTAGAAACCATTGATTCACCCGAAAATATTTCGTCCGTGCTGGAGACCCTCTACCCTATGGTTAATGAAGGGATGATCACCCGCGACGAAATCCAACTCATCAAATATACTCACCGGTTCCTCAACCCGCTCCCGGCTGATCTGCCGGTCTCACAGGTAATGACACATGATGTAGTGCATTTTTCTCCACAGACACGCCTTGCTGAAGCCTGGAAAGAAATGCTCACCCGCCAGGTGAAGGTCGTGCCGGTCGTGGACGGCGCGGGGAAAGTGGCCGGTATTTTGACCGACGGCGATCTTTTGGAACGCGCTGGCATCCAACAGCGCCTCTCCATAGCGTTGCGGCTCAACCCGGATAAGCTTGCCCTTGAGTTGGATGGATTGGAAAAATCTGCGCTGACGGTCGGTACGATCATGACTACTCCGGTGGTGACGGTGAGCGAGAGCGATCCGCTGGCGCTGGTAGTGACCCGGCTGATCCGCAATGATCTCAAACGCCTGCCCGTGGTCGATGCTGCGGGGAAACTGACCGGCATCATTTCCCGCCTCGATATTTTGAGACAGGTGGTGAAGACCACCCAGGTGACCCCAGTTTCTACTGTACCGGTCGGGGCAGCCCGAACCGTGGCAGACGTGATGGCCAGGGATTTCCCGCTGGTCGATCAGAATGAGGATCTGGAAAAGATCATCGAAAAGTTCACCCAATACGAATCCAATCGCCTGGTCGTTGTGGATGAAAATGGTAAGGCCATAGGCCTAATCAGTGACTCGGATGTGGTAGCCCGGATTCAACCCGAAAAACAGGGCGGAATCCTCAACGCGCTACGCAGGCTCGGCAAAACACCAAAAGGTAACGAGACTGCTTATGACTTGATGTCTCCCGGAGTATTGACCGCCCTTCCCGACACGCCGGTGGTCGAAGCCGCCAGGCTTATGCTGAAGGAAGCGCGTAAGTGGCTGGTGATAGTTGATTCTCAAAATTTGCCGCAGGGGCTGGTGGATCGAAAGATCTTGCTGGAATCACTCTCTTCGGTTTATCTGAAAAATTAGCCTATACGCAAATTATTATTTTTCTCTTTAAACCAAACATCAACCCTTTCGAGTTGTTGAAATTAATTTCGCACTAAGTTAAATTCTTAAGCGTTTAAAACTTCTGATTATTCCTTTTCCCCCGAAAACTCTGCCAGGTACCACTCCTCGTCTTCGAGGAGGCCAGATTTCAACTGATCCTGTGGGGTGAGCGGATCATCCATGCGCACCTGCAGTGAGATGCCCGCTGTACGTACGCCGTTGGAGGTCATCACCCGGCGCACCCGGTAGCGCAAGAAATAGCGCTGCACCAGGTCAGAATTCAATACTTCTTTCACCGTGCGCACAGAAACTGCTGCCCGTTCTGCCAGTTCCCCCATCTCGGTTTCCACCACGTTGCGCAGTTCGCCGGTCATGGGGTTCCAGTAGCACAGCGTACGTGCTGCCAAAATGACGGCAAAAGCGGAGTGCCCGATGAGCGGCAGCCAATTAGAGAAGAGATAGCCGGTGATGAACATGCCGCGCTCAGGCTGGATCAGGCGCGCCCGTTCACTGCCGTAAGCGCGCTGCAGCATCATCTTGCGGCTGCGCGGTTCACCCGAAAGTTCGCCTTCTGAATCCTCCCGCGTTGACTCCGCCGCTTCATGGGTCTCGACCCGGGGCTGCGCTTGCGCGCGTTCTGTCTTGACCGGTGCAGGTGCGGCTGGCTGCATCTTGGGCGATTCGCCGGGCTCTTTGTAGAAACTGTTGGAGACCGCCACTTTGAAAGTCACCGGTTCGTTGTACAGCCCCTCGAGAATGCGGCCAATGCGGCTGCCAAGCCGTTCTTCCACCCAGGCTTTGCCGTACGTGTTATAAGCCCCCACAGTGAATACATGGTTCTGGTAGCTGATGGGACGTAATGGCTGCACCCAGGTCTCAAAGAGAGCGCGCGACATTTCGGCGCGCAAACTTCCCAACACCATCTCCCAGGCTGCTTGATGATCTGGCAGGTGTACGCTCAGTGCAGGGTCTTGCTGAGAATGGTCCATCCCGTTCTTTCTGCCGGGGTTCCCGCCCCGGTTCGTTTTGGCTTTCTACAGGTAGAAGCCTTGCCGCGCAAAACCTGCATCTGTAGAAGATTATATAGAACAATAGTGCTATATAATCTACCTCAACTTAAACAAAAATTCAAGACTGCCAAATTGGCAGCTTTTTCACAAAAAACTTGCCGAATTGGCAACTTTTAAGCCGTTTAATCAGGACGTTTTTCGAGGTAATTATTTCTACCCTTAAAACCATTGTTTTTGGAAGAAATAATTCATTTCTTTTCATCGTTCACCAACCGTTCCACCAACTGAGCCAGCGCCTTAAATTCTTTATCCTCACC
>PMIV01000262.1 GCA_003158355.1 Anaerolineaceae bacterium | reverse complement strand
AGGATGCGCAGCAGGGTGGTCTTACCGCAGCCGTTGGGCCCGACCAGACCGAGTTTTTCTCCTTCGTTCAGGTTAAAAGAAACATCTATTAATACCGGCTCAATGCCGAAAGATTTGCAAATATTGTGTACAGAAAGCATAGTCCAACCTCTTAAAAAATTAAAACCGAGGGCAAGGGCCCTCGGCGCAATGAATTCATCCGAAATGGTCTACCCGACAAAAATTGGAAATTAGAGGTTGAAAAATCTCACAGAATGCTCCTCACAAGTTGGACTTAAATTATAACATGGACAAAAATCAAAGTGCCGCGTTGTACAAGAACATTGAAAAACGAGGCTACGAGAAAAAATGCTACATTCTGCCGTGATATAAGCTGCTTTTCGATAAAAAAAGCGCACTAAATATCCTTGAAATTCTCAATTTCTAACCTCCCCTCACATGCGGCGCAAGAAGGAAATAACGTGATGTCCGATGGAGGAAAAGGCCAGAGGAAGACTCCTGTATAATAAATTTAGGTAATTATCCCTTGAAAACAAGTAAATAATGTTGCATACAAAATGTCATAAGGAGCTTACGAAATGACAACTAAATCGCCTATGACTAAATTCACTCTCAAAAACTTAAATCAGATGTTTCCTGATGATGTTAGTTGTTTGGAGTATATTCGTTTCAAGAAATTTCCAGAACGAATTGACTGCCCTGAATGCAAGAAAAACGCTCTCTTTCACAAAGTCACAAACAGAAAAACTTATGCGTGTGATTATTGTGGGTATCAAATATCGCCAACTGCTGACACCATTTTTCATAAATCGCCAACACCATTGACAACATGGTTCTATGTGATCTACCTCATGGCACAAACTCGTGGTGGAATTTCTGCAAAGCAAATTCAACGCGAGACTGGTGTAACCTATAAATGTGCTTGGAGAATGTGTAAAGAAATTAGGTCGATGCTCTTTGAAGATAATAATGACAAACTTGATGGGCAAGTTGAACTTGAGAGTCGTATTTTGGTGGCAAGAAAACCGGTAGTCGTGGTCGTGGAGCCGATGGAAAAACGGCTGTCTTTGGAATGATTCAGCGTGGTAACAGACTTGAAACACGAATTGTTGCCAATGTCAAAGCAAACACTCTGATGCCAATTGTGGCTGATAATGTTGCTAAAACCGCTGAAGTCTACACCGACGAGTTTAGAGTATATAAAGCTTTGCCGACAATGGGATATAGTCACCAAACGGTTTCTCACGCTGAAAAAATCTATGTTGTTGGAAATGCTCATACAAACACTCTCGAAGGCTTCTGGTCACTCTGTAAAAATGGTATTCGTGGTGTGTATCACGCGGTAAGTGCAACTTATTTGCAACACTATCTTAATGAATATTCTTTTCGCTATAACCACCGTAACAATGTTATGCCGATGTTTTTATCTTTCTTGAAGCGGGCCGTGGTTTTTGAACGGGCTGGATAGCTTTTTCTAAAGCAAGCAAAAAGTCATTTTTGGTAAAGGCAGCTTCTTCTATTTTAGAAGGAGTTGTCTTTTTAACAGGGGGTTTTTGATTTATTCTTTTTTCGACCATTATTTTTTGTTCCTTTCTCATTATATGGCAATAATGAACCGTCGCTTTTTACTTCTACAATATAATCTCCAATTAATTTATTTTTATAAATATCTTTTCTAATCATCTTATTTCCCTTTCTCTCCTTTGCGATATATAATGAAAATATCGCAAAGGAGGATATTATGACTGTTTTTCTTATAACTTATGATCTAAATAAACCTGGGCAAGATTATGACAAGATTTTGAAAGTCATAAAAAGTTATGATTTCACTATGTTGTGCGAATCTTCTTATCTTGTTGAAACAGACGATGTGGGAACATTGACAAAGGATATATACACATCATTTGATAAAAGCACTGATGCTTATATTTTTCCGATAGAAAATCCGATTTATTTTGATTTTGGCTCTAAGAAGTGTAGTGATTGGCTAGAAAATCATCTTCCGAAACCTCAACCCCGTTGACGCGTAAATGATGTCCGCCCAAGCTCTCGTCTAGCGCATCAAATAAGAATTTAAAAAACGCTTCTTCATCTTTTGTCTGGGATTTTACTGTCCAGGTTCCTTGATTGTTTGTATCAAGTTTCATTTTGTTTTCTCCTTTCTATAAAAATATGGGGGATTATGCATCAAGCAAATAATCACCTTATTTTTATGTATTTTTTGTCTTACTTGATATGAAGGGATACTTGCCTAAATTTATGGAGGTAGGAGTAATTCGTTGATGCCCTTACCCTCTTGGTTTGCCCAAGTAAATGAGGCAGCTCTGAGTTTGAATTCATCCAGCGAGGATCTGAGTGAAAAAGTTACCGCAGATATTCTCCGGCGGGTCGGGCAAAACCAAATTCGATCCAAAGGACAAGGCACCCTGTTGGCAATTCAACGCCAAATCGTTCTCAACATCATCGCAGCCGTGGTGATGTGGGTAACACTCTGCCTTCGTGCTTACTAAGCAATTGCAGAATCGTTGGGCGTATACGCCCTGCCTTCTACTTATTTTTTTGATCATTTTTTGGATTGTAATGGCGTATTTTCTTTCAATTCAATTTTTTAAGTGATGGTTTTATTGGAAGTAGGATGATCGATGCTCAAGAACCTGTTTGGATCAACGCTGAAAAAAAAGATCTGGCAAAATATTGGTACTCTGGTCGTATTTGGGGTCGCTGTATATTTAATTCTGCCGCAAATAGCTACCCTCACGAATTCCTGGCAGGTGCTCTTGAAAATGTTCCTATGGGCTGTGGGCCTGGCATTCCTGGCGCAAGTGTTGAGTTATCTGGGCAGCGGTTACCTGCTGCAAAAGACACTGGCTATCACCCATCAAGTTGTCTCACTCTCCAGAAGTACACTCATGGTGTTGGGGGCTGCCAGTATAGCCCTCGTTGCCGGGGGTTCCGTTGGCAGTTCCGCGGCAATTTTTCGCTGGACCAGCGGAGAAAAAGGAAGTGTGGGAGGATCAACCCTGGCCAGTTTATTGCCCTCCCTGTTCAATACCATGATGTTGGTGATCGTTTCTATTTTCGGTTTGGTTCACCTGATTATGGTGCATAGCTTGACCCAGATCCAATTGATCGGCTTCAGCATTATTCTTGTATTTATGGCATTAGTTTTTGGTGCTTCGATTTTGGCAAGTCATTACCGCCAATACGCGTCTTCTACAGCGCTTTGGGCTGCTGGCCATTTGGCGTTGCTCCGCCACAAACCCTTTGATCCCGCTTCCACGCAAAAAGAAATGGATAACCTCTTTATGGCATGGGATGAATTGTGGAGGGGGGAATGGCAACTTTTGACGCTGGGAGCATTCGTGAATGTTCTCTTCGACATGCTGACGCTTTACTTCCTTTTCATAGCCTCCGGGAATAATATCAGTTTCGGCGTGCTGTTGGCTGGATATGCATTGCCGCTGCTGTTGGGTAAAATCGCTTTTATCCTGCCTGGCGGGGTGGGGGTGGTGGAGACCAGCATGGCGGCTCTTTATAATGCATTGGGTATTCCCAATGCGACAACTGTTGTGGTTGTGTTGGGTTATCGCCTGATCTCTTTTTGGATTCCCAGTCTGATCGGATTTCCTACCGCGGCTTACCTGCAAAGATCTCATAACAGGCCTGAAGCAATACCGACAGCCAAATGAATTTCAGAAAGATTGCTGATTCATTGTCTTGAGATCGAATGAAATTCAACTGCGCCCATCCACAATCATCAGGAGAGGCGCAGCTTTTCTTTTGTTCAATAATACGAGAATCGATGGATCAACTGTTATGAATGGATGACCCTTCCAGGATCATATCCATTTCTGGTTGAGTGCTTTGGGATTCAGATACTTTTTTGTAGAGTACAATGGCCAAAGCCAGACCTGCGGCCATGATGAACTGGTCAATTACTTGGATAGGGTTGTTAAAACTTTCTCCAATGATGAACTGGAAAACCAGTAAAGCGGCTATTGAGATCACCCCGGCACGTCCTTGCCTTTTGCCGGTTGCCGAACGCACGATCCATATTGGAGCGGCCAGGGCTACCACAAAACGGTAGACCAATATGCCCCAATCTTCACTGGAGGTAATGGTTGGCAGGAGGAACCCTATGAGCAGCAGCAGAGTTAACTTGCCATGCCTTTTGGCCAGGAAAGTCCCCAGCAATATTAGAACCAGATAACCACCATAACAATAAAATCCAAAATAAGCAATTACCAGAATTGTATGCAGAAAATTATGGGTTGAATCCATCTGAAAACCATAACCCGCCCCAAAATCGAGGATGACCAACAGCCCATAAACACCCAGCAATACCCAGGCAAACTTTGGGATACTTGAACGTTTTTTCAAGAACCACAACAAACCAATAGTGCAAAGTAAAAATGTGATGGCTAAGGCTTTATTCATAAAAGAAGGTAATAAACCATTGGTATGCTCAATCAGCCAGACGATGATGGGTTGTTGATTAAAATTCACACTCAGCACTTCAAAGTGGAACCAAAAAGAATTCAGGAAGGTGCAAAATAATAGTCCCAGCGGTACAAGTCCCCACACGGGGAATTTCCGTTTCCAGATCCAGATGACCAAAACGGGGAGCATCAAAACGTAAGCAGCCCGGCGGCTCATCCAGGAATACCAATCTTCATTTTGGTTCACCAGCATCGCTACCTGACTCACAAAAAAGAACAGACCCGGAACCAACACCAGCAGCACACCTTTCCAGGGTAATGGAGAGTTGGGGGCTGCTTCAATCAAGCCCACTGTGCTTTGCGGATCAGAAATATGCTCTTTGACCACATTAACGATCAGGTCGCCCAGAGTCCGCAGCCATAAGGGCAGCAGTTTAAATCCTTTACCATCCTCGAAGCAAGCTTTACATTCGTCTGTAAAAACTTGAAGCATATCCGTCCCATATTCGTTCCGGTGGGCTTTGGGGTACAGGTTAAGTAATCTTGCATAAATATGTCTTGAAATTCTTACCCAAATATTATTTTTCATAACCCACCTTCACTCTTTAACGCAATGACGAGCACGTGTTTTTGGCGGGCTACCTGCACCAGATCAGCCAGGCGTTGGCTTTCAGACTTGATCACGTTCTGGCCCATTCCGGTCAGGCGATAATAGCGCCTGCGTTCGTCGTCCATTTTCGGATCGGGGCGGTCGCCGCTTTCTTCGATCAGGCCGGCAGTCTGCATCCGTTTGAGCGATCCATATAGCGTTCCGGGTCCCATCTTAATATGCCCGCTGGTTTGGGCTTCCACGTCTTTCATAATGGCATAACCGTGTTTTTCCCCATCTACCAGTGCCAGCAGAATGTGAAAAACGGCTGCGGTCAGGGGTTGATAAGCATTTGAATTTTTTGTCATGAGTATCCTCCTTGTAATATTATATCCGTAATAGATATATCCATAACGGATATAATAACGTTAAATTATAGAAAAGTCAATAAGCAATTTTGGCGGATAAAAAACTGCGATATATTCAAGATGTGGAAGTTCAAAATGATTCTTTTTTTTATGCATCAATGGATGAAGGTTTGCCTGAACCAACTGTCTTTATATTGGAGCCGTATTCCAGTATTATAATGATTCCTTAAAAAGGAAGGTTGGTTCATGAAAGTCTCCCTTTATCAACGGATCAGAAATTTCGCTCAAAACCACACCTTTGTTTTTCCCCTCATTCTGCTCGTAGAGACATTTATCTGTTACGGCACGATGGGGCTCTTTTGCGGTTTCTACTGGGATGATTGGCCGCCGGTAATGCTCTCTAATATCGCCAAGACCAGCATCTTTTGGACGACCTTTACAGACCGTCCGTTTTCGGCCTGGACCTTCACGCTGATGTTCCCGCTGCTGCACAATTCAGCAGTGGCATGGCAAACTGCTACCATTCTCATTCGCTGGCTGGGGGTGTACCTGTTTTACCTGGTGCTGGTCAATTTGTTTCCCAAACAGCGTGCGCTGTTTCAATGGGCCTCGCTGCTCGCCATCGTTTTACCCGTCTTTCAATATCAATACATTTCGGTGGCTTTCAGCCAGCATCTATTGACTTATGCCATTTTCGCCGCCTCACTTTATTTGTTGGTGCTGAGTATTAAACATCCCAGCTATTTCTGGTTGTTCTACCCGCTGTCTCTGCTGCTGGCGGCCGCGCATATTTTCATGATGGAATATTTTGTGGGGCTGGAGGTCTTGCGTCCGTTTATCCTTTTGCTGAGCCTCAAGTTATTTGGCAGCAAAGAAATTAAACTCTGGCGCAGGGCAATTCTTATCTATTTGCCATATTTGATCATCTTGCTGGGATATTTATATTGGCGCTTCAAGATTTTCCCGGAAATGTATCAGGTCACTGCAGGCTTTAGCAATAATCCCTTTTTACTGCGTCATTTGCTCTCCGCCCCGCTCAACACTCTGGAGGATCTGATCAACACGGTCGTGCAGGATGTTCGCTTCAGTTTTCTGTCGTCGTGGCTTGATCGTTTGTGGCCGGTCGATTTCCAGATCGAAAGCAAGATGATGTGGTTTTCGCTGCTGGTGGGAGCCTTGGGCAGCGGATTGTTTTTACTGTTCTTTGGTGAAAAATCAGAGAGTGAAACCCGGCTCACGAAAAATGAATTCTGGCAAAATATTGGCCTTGGCACAGTCATTTTTCTCTTCGGAGTTGCCCCGGTATGGGTCACCCTGCGCCAGATCTCAGTCGGCAAATATTCAGAGCGATTCGCTCTGGCGGCGATTCCGGGAATTGCTCTCATTTTTGCGGCTGTGATTTGGAAGGTAGTGAGATCAGCGCCAAAGAGAGGGATCCTTCTTTCGATCCTGGTGCTCCTTTCTATAAGTTATCAGATCCAGATGGGCAGCGATATGAAGAAAGATTTTGATTCCCAGCAAAATTTTTACTCCCAGCTCAAATGGCGTGCTCCTGAGTTGAAGCCGGGCACGGCCATCTATTCTCCGGGCATCTTCAGCTTCTATGAAGCAGATTACTCATTCAGCATGGGCATTAATTTGCTCTACAATGGCGAATCAGAACATACCTTGAATTACTGGTTATTTACCCCGCGCGATTATTCGATCTCCGATCTACTCAATGATTCGGGGCTGGCGCTGCACGGATTGGTCAGGGGACCGGAATTCACCGGCAAGGCTGCGGATATGCTGGCGGTCTATCAGTCAGGCTCAAGCTGTCTGCTGGTGTTAGACCCGATCTATTCCCAATTGGGGGTTAAAGAAGCCGGTATTTCAAATTTTGGGAATTTGACCAATTTCGGACAAATTATTGATACCGGGTCAGCCCAGACGAGTTTCCCGCAGGCGTTCGGCAAAATATCCACCAATAACTGGTGTTACTACTTTGAGAAGGCTGATCTGGCCCGGCAGCAAAAGGATTGGGGCAAAGTGATCGATCTGTACGCCCAGGCCAAAACAGCAGGCTTTACTCCCGGTCATTCCATTGAGTACATTCCGCTCATCAACGCTCTGGCCGAGCAGGGGCAGATACAGCAGGCATTGGATGTGACCAACCAGGCCATAAAACTTTCTGATACGGTTACTCTGGCCGCGTGCAGCCTCTGGCAAAACCTGATCACCGAAAACAAAGACATCACCGCAGGCGAGGTTTCCTCCGCTCTGGGGGAGAAGACTTGTTCGCGGTAACAGTTGTCTTCAGTCCTTCTAGCTGATACTGATCGATATTTTTAATGGAGGAACGCTTCACCTGAGTTTATCATTTTAGTGT
>PMIV01000073.1 GCA_003158355.1 Anaerolineaceae bacterium | reverse complement strand
TTACTTTGCAGCAGTAGTTGGCGCTGAATCCGGCCTTCGAGTGTGTTGACCGAAAAGGGTTTTACTCCCAACAGCGATCCATAAGCGGCATCGGCATTGGTCTCAACCATTTGATAGCGGGAATTCGGAAATGGCCAGAATTGAAATCCATTTAATCCGAGTTCAGAAGTAAACTTAAAAGCTCTTTGCAGACCTGGAGAAAAACGACCTACCTCTGTTGGCGTGCGTGTAGGCGTGAACCCCTGGGAAAGCAGTATGTATTCACAAACGCGCATATCCNNCCCAGTGGAGTCACGCTGCCGCAAAAAATGATCCGGCGCGAAGTATCCAAAACAGCGCAGGTAAAGCTGTTGCGCTGACCGGTCAGATCAATGCCCATGAAGGTTCGTTCGACTGAATTCATATTTCTCTGAGTGTAGCGGAATTTGGTTGTTTGTGCAACTAAAATATCAAAGCCTGGAGAATTATTACAGAATTCAAATATCCAAAAAATAGAAACCCTCGTTGGAGGGTTTCTATTCAAAGCAGGGTTATTGCCTTCCCGCCATGGCGCGAATGAAATTTTTGGCCGACATTGATTTGCCGGATAACAAATTTTGGGCGCGGAAAAGATTGGCAGAAACACGAATGAAGTACACTGCCGTCAAGACGAGGAGTATGAGCGCAATCCCAATTTGCCAAAGGGGAACATGGGTGGCGGCCAGACGTGTCATCATGGCAACCGGTGAAGTTAGCGGGAAGAGGCTGAGAATGACGGAAAGCATGGAATTTGGTGTTTGGATCAACAAAGAGATGAACATTAGCGGAATGATTAACGGAATGATCACCACAGTTGTCAATTGCGAGGCTTCACGCATGCTGGGCACGAGTGCGCCAATCCCGGCCATCAGGCTGGCATAAACAGCGTAACCGAGGAGGAAGAAAAGAATCCCCCAGAGTAAGATACTGGCTGGCAATTGAAAGGCATCAGCCAGAGCCAGGTTGCGCCCAGAATAACGTAACACCAATAACCCCGAGCCGGACCATACGACAGTTTGTAAAAGGCCTGCCAGCCCCAGGGCAATGATCTTGCCGGTTAACATTTGGCGAGGGGTCACCGAGGTCATGAGCAGTTCCATCATACGGTTCTGTTTCTCGCCGGTTATGCTGTTCAGCAGCAAAGAAGCGGAAGTAATAATCACGATGTAGAAAAGAAAAGTGACCGCGTAAGGTAAAAAGAAGGTAAGCGGGTTGCTCTGGTCGCGCTCAGGAGCCGTAGAATCCACCGTATTAACTGAAGTATTCACAGGATTTTGAAGGCGGTAATAGAGGTTCAAATTTCCGCTGGTGAGGTTATAAGCCATTAAGGCATCAATGGAGGAGGATTGGATCGATCCGCCAAGTGGATTGAAATCCGGGCGAACGTAGATAATTTTGCCATTCTCCAGGTAATCTTTTTCGATCAGGTAATACGCTGATATTTGACCTTTGGCAAGGGCTGTCTTCGCGTCTGCCTCACCAGTATACCGGGTGAGACGGAATTGATATGCCCCTGGTATCTTGGTGACAAGACTGCTCTCGTCCACAAAACCTTCAAGGGTCGTTTTTGCAGAAGGAACCATCAGGTTACTGATCAATGCTCCTGCATTCGTTCCGGTAGATTTTTGCAGCCCGGTAATAACGATCATCACCACAAGACTGACCAACGGGAGCAAGAATAAGGTGATGAGAAATGATTTTCGGGTGACAGTTGAAATGAATTCATTACGAAAGACAAGGAAAGTTTTTTTCATTGTCTACTTTCCTTGAAAAGATTGTGGGCGAAAGACTTCACGGAAGGACACTTTCTTGCCATAACGAAGCATACCGATTCGAAAAACCCGGCCGGCCAGCCAGACTGAAAATGCTGCCAGCGCGCAAAGCAGGCCGATGGTTACGACGATTTGCCAGAGTGGAATGTTGGTAAAGACGGCTCTTAATGGTAGCGCGATAGGGGCTGTGAGAGGAAACATGCTGAGACCAAGTGCAATCGGACCGTTGGGGTTGAACATAATGGCAGAAGAAAACCAAAACGGCACCACTATCGGCAATGTAAAAAGGCCGGCGATTTGTTGGGCTTCTCGCGCCTCCGTAGCGGTGGCACCGATGGCTCCCATAGCGGCAGCGATCATGACAAATGCAGGCAAGAAAGTGGCCACCATGAGTAAAACAGATGATGCATCAATATTGGATGTTTGCCCCACAGATACCCATTGTGGAACGAACCTGAGCGCGATGAGAAAAAAACCGATCCAAATCGTCAGCTCGGTTAACCCCACCAGAAGATCCGCAATCACTTTACCGCCCATCAATTGCGAAGGCGACACGGAAGTGATGAGAATTTCCATAGTACGGTTTTCTTTCTCTTCCACTACAGCCTGCAAAAGATAACCGCCGCTGATGTTCACCGCAATAATAAAAAGAATACCAGCAATGAACGGCATAGCAATAGCCATCCAATTATTTGCTGCAAGTTCACGAGTCCCATCGGCAGAACGAACGATCAGATTATTGCCCAGAGTCAGGCGGTTGATGACCTTGGCAGGTTGACCAGCCAAGAGGTTGTACTTTAAAAAAGAACCGAAATCACTCTCAATGTTCGAGCCTGCTTTTTTCCCTTTCATTAAAGTCACTTCACCATTTGAAAGGTAATCTTTCGAAAGAATAAAATAAGCCTGGATCTTTTCTGAATTTAGATCGGAACGGGCTGCAACCTCACTTGAATAGGCGACAAAATTCGCAGAAGGGAGCAGGCTGCTTACCTTTTCGGGTACCGGCTGCGGATTGCTCAATATCGAATATGAATCGATATATCCAACCGTACTGCCATTGTATTGCATACGTACAGACAGGAAGCTAACCAACGCAATGAAACCAACAAAGATGGGCATACTTAAAATTGCAAATATAAACCGTCTGCGCAGGACATGGCGTTTATATTCCTGGGAAAAAATTAGCCAGAATTTCTTCATTGAACCGCTCCCTGTTTTTGCACAACGTCGATAAAAATTTCATCCAAAGTAGGCATGGCTATTTCAAATTTTTCGATATGAATATTTGCTTTTACCAGGGTCTGCAATAATTCTTGAGTGGAATGACCGGGAAGCAGATGAAGTGTGTAATCGCTGTTTTCTTGTTTAATACTATCCACACCTGGTATGAGTGCCGGGAGGGGATCTGGAGTGCTTAGCGCCACAGCAGGTTTAGCAAATTGTTTGCGAACGTCGTGAAGGGTTCCGTATAACATGGATTGGCCGTGATCGATAAGTACCAATCGGTCACACAATTCTTCAACCTGATGCATTTGATGGGTGCACATAATGATCGTTTTACCAGAATCCCGTTCTTCTCGCAACAAATCTTTGACCATCTGTGTATTCACCGGGTCAAGGGCGCTGAAGGGTTCATCAATAACAATTATCTGAGGTTGGTGCACAAGGGTTGTGATCAATTGAGCTTTTTGCTGCATTCCTTTGCTCAATTCTTTTACTTTTTTCTTGCGCCATTCAATCAGGTCGAAGCGGACCAGATATTTATTCACCCTTTCTTGAGCCAGGGAATTTTCCATTCCTTTCAAAGTGGCCAAATAAACCAAGCATCTCTCAAGGGGGATATCCTGGTAAAGACCGCGTTCTTCTGGAAGGTAGCCAATATTGTTTTTCTTTTCTTCAGACATCGGCCCGCCCAGGATGGAAACCGTACCTGAATCGGGTTTGAAAATATCGAGAATGATGCGAATACTCGTAGTTTTTCCGGCACCATTAGGTCCCAACAAACCAAAAATTTCCCCTGCTTCAACGCTAAAACTAACGTCATCCACAGCAATATAGCTGCCAAAATTCTTTACAATATTTTGTACGATAATTGAAGGCATATATTTTCCTTTTTGTAAGACTGTTCAAGATTATAACAAAAAAAAACATCCCTTTTCTATATGTAGAAAAGGGATGTAAGGTAGTAATGTGAATTATGCGGAATCACTCTTTTTCGTATGGAGCGCCATCGGCATCCGGGGCATGTACTTTGCCGACGAAACCGGCCAGGGCGATCATGGTCACGATATACGGGAGCATGGCCATAAAATAGGGGGAGATCAGACTACCCAGAATTTGTAACTTAGATCCCAGGGCATCGGCAAAGCCGAAGAGAAGGCCAGCCAGAAAGGCGCCGATTGGTGTATAGTTACCGAAAATCATGGCCGCCAAACCGATGAAG
>PMIV01000173.1 GCA_003158355.1 Anaerolineaceae bacterium | reverse complement strand
GGGAAGAGAACAGCCGGTGAAACCCGGGTAGCCGAGAGATCGATTTGATCGACCTGGTGCGGGAGTGGGTCGGTGGTGCCCGGAGGAGGTGTGGGTAAAATGGGAGTGTCTGGGGTGGATGACCCAGCAGGCTGCGAAGCAGGGTCAAGGGCGGGTTCCAGGACGGTGGGCATATCGCCGATATCGGTGTTTTCTTTTTTAATTTTTCTTGTTACGATTATACCAGCGGGCACCGGTTGAGTATCCGATTGATCTATTATTGCGGAATTCTCTTTAAGCGGTGGAACCTCGCCGTCGTTGATAATTTTACGGAAGCGATCTCCCGGCTTTGGTGAATTTGTTGAATTGTGTTCGGTTGAATCAGTCATTATTTATCCCAATTGTGTAAGCTTTCTTCATTCTAGCATAATTCATTTGACCGCGCAGAGGTCTGCTTTTACAATCAACCTATGGAAGATTTTTCAATCAAAATGAATCGGACCCTGGCGGCGGATCGGCGCTTCACTGAGATCAATCTGGTAAACGATCAGGTCTGGGAGTTCAACGGCAGCAGCGGCGAACCGCCGGCACTGGCGGTGCAAACCACGTATGGACTGCGCTGCCGGGGCATGAAGATCTTTCCGCGCTTCACCCTGCTGGGGACGACTTTGACTGACCCGCGCACGTTTTTCCGCGCCGGAAGGATAGAAAAACGCTTAACCAATTATCTGCTGGTCACCTGCAGCCCTTTTCCTGCTGTTGATGTTGAATTGGAATATTGGGTTCCTTCCTCCCAATCGATTTGCGGCAGGGTCGGCATAATCAACAGCGGTTCGGATTCACTTTCTCTCAATTGTGACTGGGCCGTGTTGCTGCAGCCGCAGGGGAAAGGGGAAGCCATGACCAACGCTGAAATGGGCATCAGCACTGTGCTAAAAGGCGCGACCGAAGATCTGTCGCCGGTGTTCTTCCTGACAGGAGGCCCGCAGCCTTCCACAAAGGCTTACCCGGCGCTCTCCCTGGAAATGACGCTGGCTCCCGGGGCGGAACGGCACGTGAGCTGGTCTCTGGCGTCGCTGGATTCTCAAGAAGCCTCCTTTACACTGGCCCGGCAAAACACCGCCCTGCAGTGGGATAACGAACTGGTAAAACATGAAATGGAAGCAAAACGAAAGATCTTCCATTTTCACTCTGATAATTCTATGCTGGACGATTTGCTGTATGAATCCCAGGTGAAAGCGCTTCAATGTCTGATACAGGGACCTGCACCGGTAAAAAGAGGGATGATCCTTTCCAACCGTAAGCCGGATGCTCCGCTGGGAACCTATAAATATTCACCCAAAAACAATCTGGCTAATTTACCTTCGACTGTTTACGAGCTGTGGCAAATGAGCCGGATCCTTTTGCCGGCAGAGCCAGAGATTTTCAAAGACATTATCATGGGATACATCGATCTTCAACAAGCGGATGGAGCCATTCCCTGGGCGATCAAGCCCAATGGCACGGCCAGTAAAGCGCTGAACCCTCCGCTGCTGGCCGGGATCGTCCGTGACGTAAATGTTTATTCACAGGATAAAGCCTGGTTGGAACAGGTTTATGCTCCGTTGCTCGATGCCTTCAAACGCTGGTTTAAAGGGGATACAAGCTGGCCTGTATGGAACCATTTGCTGCAGACCGGGTTGGACAACGCGCCCTTATATTCCATTTGGAACAAGACAGATCAGGGTGTTGACCTGCGATTCATCGACAGCCCGGCGTTGAATGCGATGCTCTACCATGAATGCCAGGCGTTGCTCCAGATCAGCCAGACCTTGGAAAAAGGTGAGGAACTGGCCTGGCTGCAATCTAAAGCGGAGGAAATTAAAGGTCACGTTCTGGCGTGCTGGGATGAGCAAAAAGCAGCTTTTTATTACCGCGATGCTCAAACAGGGCAATGCCTGCCCGCGAGCCAGCTTTACCGAACCGTTTCGAATGGTTCCGTTAAACCGAAATTGGATTGTAAAGGAGAGCGCCGCCTGGTGGTCTCCTGTATCAAAGCAGAAGGAATTTCGGGTATTGCGGATATCACCCTGCAGGGTAAAAACTCGAGCGGTTCAACCTCAGAAGCATTTCATTTCAGCCCCGGTCAGTTTCACGAAGGGATTGCCAGATTCACCAGTTCCTGCCTTTTTGCCAGTCTGGAAAAGGTTGTGATCACCGGGCTGCAAAAAGGTGATGAAATCACGATCAGCCTGGCCGGTTTTGACGACGAAGACATTAGCTTGATGCTGCCGTTATGGGCAGGATTGCTCTCAACGGAGCAGGCAGGGCGGATGGTAAGCCAGACCTTGCTGCCACGCTATTTGAGTAAATTTGGCCTGGCCGCTTTGCCAATTGACCGCTACCCCGATCATCTGCATACTTCTCTACCGTTTTGGAACGCGACATTGACAGAGGGGCTGCTTAATTACGGTTTGCGAGAAAATGCAGCCGAGGTTTTTCAGGCCTTTCTGGCCGGGTCGACCAACCAATGGCAAACAAATGGGAAAATAAACGACGCCATCCGAACCGACGATGGCAGAGGGGTTGGCAACCAGGATAACGTGAATGGTCTGGTGGTCCTTTTACCATTTTTACGAACACTGGGAATTGAAAGGGTTTTCCCCAAGGAAATTATTTTCAACGGTTTAAATGATTATTTAACTCCATTTACGGTACAATATGGAAGAGCCGAAGTGCAAATGAACCGCGATTGCACTACCATTAGCACCGTTAATGGCTCAAAAATTGAAATTATTGAAGCTGGTATGCAAAAGAGCATTCTTCCCTGAGAAAGGATGAAAAAATGCCAGGACTAAAAAAGACCGAACAAACATGTGATACATTGTTGGTGGCAGTTGTGCAAGCACAAGATGCTGAGGTGACTGAAACTCGCCTTAACCGTGAGGCTATCTCTGTAACCCGGCTTCCTAGCCTGGGAGCTTTTCTGGGCAGGCGAAATGCCACTCTTTTGGTCGGTTTCTCCGACCGGGTAAAAGAAAAGGTGTTGGATATTTTGCATGAAAACTGCCGGCAGCGTATTGAATTTATCGCTGTTCCGCTCGAAAGCGCGCCCATGCCCATGCCAGCGCCAACCCCGATCACAGTTGGCGGCGCGACTGTGTTTTCTCTTGAAGTGGAGTACTCTGAGGAGTTCTAACTATGAAACTAATCATTGCGATTGTAAAGGATATCGATGCAGATAACGTCACCTCTGCACTTACCTCAGCGAATTACAAGGTGACCACGATCGCATCTACCAGCGGATTCTTGCGACGCGGTTTGAACACTATGCTGTGCGGTGTAGAGGATGACCAGGTGACCAAGGCGTTGGAATTGGTCCGTGGAAGTTTTCCGCAATTGGAAAACCCCGAAGAAAAACGCTGTTCGATCTTCGTGCTGAACGTCGGCGAATATATCCATTTCTAAAACAAAGAAGCGATGCGAGGTCAACCTTTGCATCGCTTCTTTTCTCTATTCGTGGAACTCATCTACTTTATAAGTGGATACCTGCAGCTTCTTCTTGCGCCACAGATCAGCCGAAGCTCCCATTTTTAGGCACAATTGATTGAGAAAATCCTGCGGGTCTGGCAACTGCTGCCAAACCTGAGGTAAAAATGTGGCACTGCGCGAACCGTCGCGCAAAACAACTCCATCCACATTCGCCTTAAGTTGAGCAGGTAGGTCCTGGGGAAGGTTGTAATCCAGGGGCTGCGGAGCGGAAAGGTGCGAGATCTCAATTTCCAACAGGGGAACTTCAACATCAGAAACTGGAGGGAAACGATAATCATTCAGCGCGGCATCGACAGCATGTTCACGCACATCCTCAACCAGAGAGCGAAAGGCTTGCAAAGAGCCAATGCAGCCGCGCAGATCGCCGGCGATGGTGAGGGTCACGAACGCAGCTCCGGGAGCTTTCAGCGCGGGGGTCAGCTCTTCAGAGGCGATTTGAGGAAGTTTTTTACCGGCAACGGCCAGCTCGAGCGCCTGCCGCGCCAGAACCAACAACTTTTTCTTTTCTTCCAGCGTCAATTCAGAATTATTCATAGAATCACCTGCCGATATTCTCTATTCAAATACACCAATGGAGCCCGGTCGAGATCTCCCCGGGCGGCGACCACCTCTGCTACGAAGAGGGTGGAATTGTGCAAAGGGATCATGTTCAGTACCTTGCAATCCAGATGTGCCCGACCTGCCTTAATAAGGGGCGCTCCGGATACCAGTGTCATCGTCTCAACCCCGGCAAAACGATCTTCATCTTCGGCGACTTTTCCTGCAAAGATATCCGCGATGTGTTTTTGGGTGACATCTAACATGGTCACGGCAAAGCACCGGCTTGATGAGACCAGGTTCCAGGTTCGCGATTGATTTGCCAGCGATAGGGTGATGATGGGAGGGTCCAATGAAACTGAGGCGAGGGAATTGACAGTCATACCATGTTTCTGGCCGTTAAATTCACTGGTCACTACCGCAACGCCGGTCGGCCAACCGCGCATCACTTCTCGGAGTGATTCTGAAAGTTCTGACATTTTTCTCCAAAATATAATTAAAGCGTAAGAATCTCTATCTTGTTTATACTGTTTCCCCCGGGTCAAGTCAAGTTCAGCATTTTCAGGAAAATCTCAAAAAAAGTGATCCGTTTAGTGAATTGGCACAATCCTTGCTATAATACCTTCAATTGTGAGAATATTCTTATGAATTCAAATTTTCAAACACCTCCGTTCTCTGAAGAACCTCAAGAAGCACAGCCTTCGCTACCCATAAATCAAAGCGAGCCAAATAAACGTCCCACCAGCCGGCGGGTGCGCAGTAATGGCAAAGTGGGAAGTTTTAGCATCTTAAATGGACTTCAGATCATTGCCACCTATGCTTTTTTGGCTGCGACCCTGTTCACTCTTTTTACCCCAAATAATTTATTTTCCGGGCAAATGGTGGAAAGGCTATTTACAGCCTGGCAGGCAAACCCCGCATCTATTTCACAGGTTACTTCACAGGCTGCAGTTGATATCGCGGCGAACCGTATCGGCATTGTCGCCGGGCACTGGAAAAATGATTCCGGTTCTGTTTGTGCTGATGGATTAACGGAGCAAGAAGTAAACCTGAAGATTGCCACGCTGGTGCAGGAAAAGTTGACTGCCCAGGGTTACCAGGTGGACCTGTTGGCCGAGTTCGATGACCGCCTGTCACAATACAAAGCCATTGCGCTGGTCTCGATCCATAATGACTCGTGCCAGTACGTCAACGACCAGGCAACCGGGTTCAAGGTTGCTGCTGCTATGCACAGCGCCTATCCCGAAAAAGCTTCCCGCCTGACGGCCTGCCTGATCGATCGTTATCATGCCAAAACAGGTTTGCCTTTTCACGCCAACACTATTACCAATGACATGACCAATTATCATGCCTTTGATGAGATTAATACTGACACTACTGCCGCGATCATCGAAGCCGGCTTTCTTAATTTAGACCGCAAGATCCTGACCGAAAGTACCGATGAGGTAGCTCAGGGTATTGTCGATGGGATCAACTGCTTTGTGCGCAATGAAAGTATTTCACCGACAGCAACGGCGGCAAAATGAGAGAAATTGATCCGCTGGGGGCACGGCTATCCACCCAAAACGCACAATTCGCTTTACAAAAGAAGCAATTTGTCGAAGCACGGCGTTTGGCCATGGAAGCAGTTCAGCTTGATCCAAATTTCGAAGACCCCTGGCTGATCCTGGCCTCCCTTTCGAGCCCGCAGGCCAGCGTGGCCTATCTGCAAAAAGCACTCGAGATCAACCCTACCAGCCAACGCGCGACCAAAGGCATGCAATGGGCTTTGGAACGACTTTCAAAGGTGACTGCGCGGGAAGAGCTATTCACAAATAGGGCCATTACTAAACCACTGGTTGTACCTTCACAGTCTTTACCGGAACAACAAAGCGAAGCCGGTGTAAGCCCGGCGCTGCCTGTACCCCCTCAACCGATCGGAGAGTTTTCTACAGATGCAGACCGCTATGCGGCTTTTCGGGCAGGGGAGCAAAAATCAAAAGAAATTACCCAACCGATAAAAGTTAAGGCGAATCGAAAGACCGGCGAAGGTGCGCAGCCGCGAAAAAGATCCGGCGTGACCCTGGCGGCAATAGGGCTTATCCTCTTGTTTTTGCTG
>PMIV01000034.1 GCA_003158355.1 Anaerolineaceae bacterium | reverse complement strand
GGCGTTCTATCTGCTGCGCGCCCCGGAAGACCTCTCCGGGCAACTGGCCAGTGCTCTGACCGAACTGAAATCAGCCACCGGCACCTGCAAAATTTGCTTCAATATTACCCTGGCCGGCGAGGAGCGCTGCGAAATTTGCAGCAACGAACAGCGCGCGGACGGTACGATTTGCGTGGTGGAAGAACCGATGGACGTGCTGGCTTTGGAACGTACCGGCGGATTCAACGGCCGCTATCACGTGCTGGGGGGTGTGCTTTCGCCCATCGAAGGCATCGGCCCGGATGATCTTAAGATCCGTCCCCTGATCGAACGCGTACGCAGCGGGGAAGCCAAAGAGATCATTTTGGCCACCAACCCCAGCATGGAAGGGGATGCCACGGCGCTGTATTTGCGCCAACAGCTTCTCAACCTGCCCGTGCGGGTCACCCGCCTGGCGCGCGGTCTGCCCGTTGGCGGCGACCTGGAATACGCGGATCAGAATACGCTGCTGCGGGCGCTGGCCGGAAGACAGGAAATGGGGTAACTCTGACTGAGGCGGAAAACGTGGAGAACAAACTCTGATTACACCCAAAATCCTTTACTCTAGCGGAGGGGCCGAGAAAATTGTTTGTATAAACAAAAAAATAATTTTTACCTAAAATTTTCAAGGATATTAATTGCGTGCATTGAATGAGTCTATAAAATTTGCATGACCAACTTCGACTTTTTTCGCGTAATAGATACTTTCAATATAATCAATAGAATTTGCATTATAAAAGTGATACTTAGAAGTTGGTAGCTTTATAAAATTATCATATCGATCTCTAATGCTGTTACTGTTATCTAAACAGATCACATCTATTGATTTTAAATGTTCATTCGTAAGCATGCCAGCCTTAAATAGATAACGTACATAGGCATCCGTTATGGGTAATGAATAACCAATAAAACGTAAATGGTTTGCAGTTTTTAATAGATCTAACGCTTTTACCCATTCGGGCTGAATATAGGAATTGGATGCTAATGTCTTATTCCAAGTTGGGGGAATTATATTGCCACTATCTATACTTCCATGTAATTTAGAAAGGAAAGGGATACCTTCAATTTGATTTTCTGGTGGCCTTGTAAATACTATTTTTCTTTCAGGTTCAATGAATTGAGATATATATTTAGCAATATTCTCGAGGACTAAATCGTAATTGAGAGAGATTATTGAGTAAGTCGTTGTTGGTTTATCAATACCTTTTGCGGAAATCTGTCGATAACCATTTTCCATATGTACAGATTCAAGGGTGATATTAAAGCATCCTAAAACAAATCCGGCATAATTTCTATACAACTCATTTGATAACATAGATATCAGAGGAAATTCATTGGAAATCTGGTTACCTAGTTTAATCATTCTATTTGGGAAAAGATGTGCATCGATTCCTTTTTCTTGGATAGGAGTGTAGTATTTTATTACATCTATAATAAATTGAATAAAATCAACTTTTTCTTGATCTTTGTTATTAAGTAAATTACTCATTTCTAAAATCGATAAAATCTCCTCAATATTTTCCAGATCAGAATCATAGGTTGTTTTTATATATGCTAGTTCTCTGATCCTCTTAAATACTTCCTGAAAGTGAGCATACTTGGTAGGATAAGAAAAAAACATATCCTTACCTTTGTCTATAAAATCTGACGAGATAGGTAATCCTAGCGGTCGTGAAAAACCTGCGCCTAATATATAAACAACTTTATCCATAAGTATTCCTTATAAAGCCTAAAATTTTTTTCATCTGACGCGGTAATAGTAGGGTCTTGAGTAGAACTAATTAATCCATATAGATAGATCTGCGAATTCCCCACTTAATCGTTTAATATTTGCATGACCAATTGCAATACCTACACTAGTCAAGGAAAAATTTCCCAATTCTGAATGTGACCATTTATCAAATAATTCAGCCATATATGGCCTAATCGAGATACATTTTTCTTGTATTTCAGTCTCACTCATTTTATTTAGATCAAAGAGTTGGCTGATTTTTATACGATCTTCAGCAGGAATTTCATTCTCGTTATAAGCTTTTTCCAACATCTCTTTATTATTTGCACGAATTTGAACCTTGGTTGGATCATTTAAGCAAGGAATGAAAAATCTTTGGTCATTTCCAATGGTAACACCCCGATCAATAATTTCTTTGTTTTCAAACCCTTTGAGAAACTGTCCCTGATATGTCTGACAAAGAATACTCTCAAGGCTATTAGAAACAAACCCAATAGATCCACACCCAGTAAATTCAAGATGTTGATAACAAGCTCTATTTTTGACAATACTAGAAATAAAGGGGGAAATTGTTCTATCAAAATAATCACCAAGGAGTTTATGATTTCCTACATGTAAATTCTGAGTATATTTAAATTGAAAAATGACAGACAGTGCTGCTAATTGACTCTCAGTTAACTTAGGGGCTGTATTGAGGGATTCATTTAAAACAATTTGAAGAATATCTCGTTGCTGAAGCTTACTTCTATCGACTAACAAATCAACAAGTAAGTCCCCTAAATTCTCATCACCATTTCTTGCGTATTCTTTTTGAACCGTAAATAGAGCATATTGAAAATCTGGGTCTTCGGCTTTTTCAATTCCCGCGGGGAATTCTCTTTGGAGCTTTTCTAAAACCTTATCAGTAATTTCCTGTACTCTAGTATCAGCAATTTCTTTTGCGTTAGCGGAAAGTTCAATAAAATTCGCTTTCCAAAGATCTAGAGCAATTTGTCTTGCCTCAGTTACAGAAATGCCAAGGCTTACATCTCCTCCTGCTTGAATTGCAATACTGCCATTGTTAACTTTTTGTTCTTGGCCGTCTTGTTTTTTAATCATGTTTTCGCTTGTCCCCATTTTCATGAATTGAGATATTTCCACCTGCCTGTATCCCAATTGAGGAATCAGAAATTTCCTGATTTTGACTGTTATTTCTATTTTTTTGTTTTTCAACAATAAATAATGAGATGGTAGTAATCAAAGAAACGCCTAAAGTTATAAGTGGGTCAAACCCTGGTTGAAATATTAACCATATGGCTGATAATATGACAACAAATATTGAAATAATTTTTACAATCTTCATTCTTTCCCTCTATGGCAAGTCATTTTAAATTATGTATTTGTGTGGTTAAAACTTAAGAATTAGTATATCCGAATGTCCCCGTTGAATTAATATATGCCACCATTTTCGTCAAAGTCAGGTGAGAACTATGCCAGTATCTTCTAATAATGTAACATTATTTTTCATATTTTGCATAATAATTCTTACCGGCGATTTCTCAAAACCGAAAACCCTGAAACGTCTTAAACTTTCCGCTTAACGGGGAAAAAAGTAAGTTTGTTTCAAAAGCAACCGAAAATTGATTTGATGCTCTCGTTTTGTCCTAAAGTGTGGCTATTTTCAAAAAGTATTTTTTTTCACACTGATTATGTGATATAGAACCCGTGTAATAATAAAAAACCACCTTGAAAAGGATCCTCTTCAAGGTGGTTGGTTTTTAATTTGATTGCTTCATTCAGCGTTTGAAGGCGGGGATCTCCACGGTCTGGCCGTTATTTTTAACAATGTAATAGGGCATCCAAGCAGCCCCGAAGACATCGGAGAAGATGGCGCTCTTGGCGGGTGCGACCGGAATCTCGCTGATCTGGCCAGCCTGGGCGCTGTATTTGTCGTTGAGTGTCTTCACGACAGCTTCTTTGGCGCTTTGCAACTGCTGAAGCTGCTCCTGCAAATTTTGCAGGTCAAGCTTTTCTTTCTCCAGTTTGTCTTTTGCACCCTGAGTCATGCGTAACTTCGAAACGGAGGAAGAGAGGCTTTTCTTGCGTCCAACCCCAAACAGGCTCAGAACCGCCGCACCGCCGGTGGCCACCTCATCCAGAGTGCGCTGGGAAAGGGCATTTTCGGCAGCTTTGACGTCCATCTGCTGCGCTTCGATCTTGTTCTGCAGCGCGCTGATCTTGGCGGCGTACGTCTGGTTGATCTTCTCCACTTCGGCCTGCATGGCGCTCTGGACGGCCTGACTGCACTGCTGCTTGAAGGTTTCCTCCGAAATATCCGGTCCGGCATAAACCTTGAGCAGATTGTTGGCTTTGATCTTCACTGTGCCGGTGCGGAAGATCCAATCCAGAAAGTCTTTGCCCATGCCAGCCACGCGGGCTTTGTCGCTCAGCCAGGCGGGGAGAATGTGAAAGACGGCATTCGGCTGCGGCTGAGATGCCAACTGCTTGGAGTCAATGGCTGAAATGAGGTTGTCTTCCCAGTGGATGAGACCGTTGCCGGGGTCTTCGACGACGGCAGCCAGCTTGCGGGAGCTATCCAGATTATATTGGCGCGAAGTGTAATGCACCTCTGCCTGGGTAAAAACAGCCGGGTGGTAGGCGAGCCCCGAAGCGGCCGTGCCGGGAGCGAAATTGGCTGTGCTGATGGCTGCGCTGGCGCTCAAACTGGCCGGAAAGAAGTATTCGGAAATGTCCCCAGGGATGGCCGGGCGGCTCGAAACGGTTGCGTCTGAATTGGAATTGGAGCTCGTGGGCAGGGCAGCAGCGGCCGGGTCATTTTGAGCTTTGGGGGCTTTGGCGGCGGCGGTGTTTTTGGCTCCGGCCAGATTGTTCAAGGCGGGCAGTTGGGTGCGAGTCAGCGGCCCGGCCAGATAATTAAGCGTCCAACGCGTGTTGAAGAGCGTGGGGGCAGAGCGGTAAACGCTGTGCCATAAAAAGACGCGTTTTTGCAGCCCGGAAATGAGTTTGTCGTAGGTGGCCACGTTGATCGAGCCGCTTGCCGAAGACAGCCCTTCGAGCAGACGCTGCTTATCCTGATCGGTCTGCAGGCGTCCGATCATCCAGGTGCCGGTGTTGGAGAGGGCTTTGTAGTCCACATCTACCGGGTTCTGCGTGGCCAGCACCAG
>PMIV01000274.1:6553-9391 GCA_003158355.1 Anaerolineaceae bacterium | reverse complement strand
CCCAGACGCTGGCGCGCTTGCAGCAACTGCGTGCGCGAATAATCAACCAGGGTGATCTGCTGGTAACCGGTGTAGCGCAGGGTGTTGCGCCCGGCGCCGGCGCCCAACTCAAGCAGATGATCCCCGCGGACGGGCAGCAGCTTTTTGAGGGCGATAGCCTCACAGGCGTCTTCATAGGCACGACCGCCTTTTTCCCAGAAGGAAGTTTGGTAGTCGGAGCCTTCATAATTGCATACGGGGGGAGTATCAGTCATATCTCACTCGCTCAAAGAAAAGTGCGTCCGGACAGGTTTGCCGGCGGCGCCCAAAGTATCCCACTTACCGTTGCTTCCTCTCAGATCTGGCGGGGTTCGCAGGGCTCTGCCGCGCCGGTCCCGTCCGGGCGCGCGTTAAGGATACCGCAGGTGGTGCGGGGTGTCAACAAAAGTTCTTAAATCAAAACGAGCGGTGCACCATACCGCTCGTTTTGATCTGTAAACAGTAAACCATTACCCAATAAGGAGGAGAAATTTATCTTATTCTGTCTTACTTATACATCATACTCAAAGAACATTAAAACAAAACGAGGATATTCTAAGCATTTATTTAACTTTACGTCAGTGACAAAGCTCCTGTTTATATCTTGAAAAAGGTGGCGGCCAGGGTAGCTACTGAGGCAATAAAAATCAGTACCGATCCGATGATAGCGAACCATTTCTGAAAGCCGTTATTGGTATGTTCACCCATGAGCTGTTTATCATTGGTGAGTTTAATGAGGTAATAAAACACCAACGGCAGGGCAATGGCATTGATGGTTTGTGAGATGATGGCTACCTTAAAAAGAGAAATTCCGGGCAGCAAGGCCACGATCAGCGCGACCACCAGTTGGATGATGAACAGGGTGTAAAAAGACTTGCTCTGTTTGTAGTTCGAATCCAGGCTGCCCTGCAGGCCGAAGAATTCGGCGAAGGCGTAGGCAGTGGAGAGAGAGACTGCAATGAGCCCCATGAATCCGGCTACCAGGATCCCCACCGCAAAGAGCGTACCAGCTAACTGCCCGGCAAATGGTTCGATTGCCAGGGCGGCCTGCTCCCCGGAAACCAACTGGATTTTGTTGACGTACAGGGTGGCGGCAGTGGCTACGATCATGAAGAAGGAGAAAAAGTCGGTCAAGAAGGCACCGACATAGGTCTCGATCTGTGAATAGATGATCTTACCGGCTTCGATCTTTTTATCGTAAGCAAAGCTGCTGATGAAGAATTGCCCCCAGGGGGTGATGGTAGTGCCCAGCACGCCCATGCCAATGAGCAGATAACTACGCATATAGGTGGGGTTGAACGTTGTGTTCGGGTCGTGCGGGTAGACGATGTTGCTCAAGGCCAGACCCCAATCGGGATGGACTTTAACGGCTGAGATGATGTAGGCAACGTAGAATAAACTGGAAACCAGCATGATGCCCTGGGTCAACTTGTAATTTCCGCGCGTGACCACGATCAGCAGCAGGATGACAACCAGAAGGACAAAGGGGATTACCGGAAGATGCAGCATGCTGCTGGTGGTCTTGAAAGCTGAAAGTTCAGCCGTGAGCGTGCCCAGGTTAGCTACGAGTAGGGCTGAAAAAATGATGATGGAGACGCGCACGCCGAAGCGTTCGCGGATCAAGTCAGCCAGACCGCGGCGGGTGACCAGGGTGAGGCGCATGCCCATCTCCTGGGTGACGGCCAACATCAGGGTGAGGATGGGCAGCAAAAAGAGCACCGGGTATCCGAGGGCGGCGCCGGCAACCGAGTAGGTAGCCACACCGCCGGCATCGTTATCTGCCATGGCTGTGATGGTGGCGGGACCAAATACGGAGAAGAAGATGATTAATCCACGTATGATCGGCCAGGTAAGCCATTTTCTTTTATTGAATGGAGAGGTTATTGTTGGCAAAATTGGCTCCTAATGGTCTGGGTGGAATCATCTTGCAAGGAACGCCGCAGCGTTTTTTTTGCAAAATGGCAAGGGCCCTGATCGATCAAAGTTTGAAGAAAGTGGCTGCGAGCGTGGCCAAAGAAGCAATAAAAATTGCCACTGAGCCAACGATCGTAAACCATTTTTGAAAACCTTTATTCTTGTACTCACCCATCAACGATTTGTCGTTGGTTAACTTGAGCAGGTAATAAAATACCAGCGGTAAAGCAACCGCATTGATGATCTGGGTGATGATCACCAGGCTGAACAGGCTCACGCCTGGAATCAGAGAAAACCCGGTGGCAAGCACAAGCTGAATGCCAAACAGCACATAAAAAGACTTGCTCTGTTTGAAGTTTGAGTCCAGGCTGCCCTGCAGACCAAAGAATTCAGAAAATGCGTAGGCAGTAGAAAGCGAGACCACGATCAACCCCATGAATCCGGCGTTCAAGATTCCCATGGCAAACAAAGTCCCGGCCAATTCCCCGGCGAAGGGCTTAATAGCGATGGCTGCCTGCTCACCGGAAACCAGGGGTATTTTGTTGACAAATAAAGTGGCGGCAGTGGCAATGATCATAAAGAACGAAAAGAAGTCGGTGAGAAACGCGCCTACGTAGGTCTCGATTTGCGAGTAAATGATNNCAGCACACCCATGCCAATGAGCAGGTAACTCTTGAGGTACGAAGGTGTGAAAGCGACCCCGTGCGGATAGATGAGGTTGGAAAGCGCCAGGCCCCAATCCGGTCTGGATTTCACTGCAGAAATGATATAGGTCAGATAAAACAGACTCGAGATCAACATCAGCCCCTGGGTGAGCTTGTAATTGCCTTTGGTAACAAACAATACCGAGAAAAGCACAATTAAAAAGACAAAAGGGAGGGCCGGCAAGTGCAGCATGCTGCTGGT
>PMIV01000274.1:0-6544 GCA_003158355.1 Anaerolineaceae bacterium | reverse complement strand
GACCAGGGTGAGGCGCATGCCCATTTCTTGTGTTACACCCAGAAGCAGGGTGATGATCAAGAGGAGAAAAAGAATGGGATAGCCCAGGGTGGCTCCGGCAACGGAATAGGTGGCCACACCGCTGGCATCATTATCTGCCATAGCGGTGATGGTAGCCGGGCCGAAGACCGAGAAAAAGATAATGAGTCCCCGGATGACTGGCCAGGAGAGCCATTTCTTTTTATTGATTGAAGAAGCAGTTAATCGCATAATAGTCTCTTGCGGGTTTAACTGCGGTCATAATAAAAGAAGCGCGGTAAACGTTTCTTCCAGGCGGTGGGGATGATCTTATCCAGCGCGTCATCCGCTGTGACCATACCCAACAAATGATTGGAGTCATCCACGACCGGCAAGGTGAGCAGATTGTACTTCGCCACCAATTGCGCCAGGGTATCCTGTTTTTCCAGCACATTGGCCGAAACCACTTTTTTGTGCATGAACTCGTTGACCGGCGTTTTAGGTTTGGAAAGGATGAGGTCGCTTAAAGAAAATACGCCCATCAGGTGATTCTCGTCATCAGTAACGTACACGTAAAACATGGATTCGGCTTCGTCAGCCGAATTGCGCAAAACATCGATGGCTTTCTCGGCTGTCAATCCGGGGCGAATGGTGGCAATATCGGTGGTCATCATACCGCCGGCGGAATCTTCGGGGTAAGAGAGCAGCAAGCGTACATCTTCCGCTTCGTCGCCTTCCATTAATTCCAACAGGTCTTTACTTCTTTCCTCAGGCAGTTCAGCCAGTAAGTCAGCCGCTTCATCAGGCGACATTTCTTCCAAAACGTCGGCCACTTTTTCATCCGACATCCCCTGCACCAGGGTGGCCTGGAAATCAGGTTCCACCTCTTCCAGAGCGTCGGCCAAATGCTCAATATCCAATTTATCCAGCAGCTTGCCGCTTTCTGAATGGTTCATGTCGCTGATGATCTCGGCAATATCCGCCGGATGCAGCTCGCTGAGTTTTTCTGCGGGGACTTTGAGGCGCATGAATTGGTCGTGCAGCAGCAGTTCGACTGAATCCCACGAAATGAAGCTCTTGCGCGGATTTTGGGTAAAACGTGCTGCCAGTTGGTCAGCCATTTTGCCCAGGCCCATACGGCGAATGATNNCGCACCACACGGATGCCGTTGGTATCGATGATCTGTTTATCCAGCACATCTTGAATGACCTGGATCTCGTCTCCTTTGACCGGGTAAAGCGGCAGTTCTTCCTCTTTATGCGAAAGAGGAATCACCTGGGCAAAGAGGACGGCAATTTCGGAAAATGGATAGTAGTGGATTTTTTTATTTTTCGAGACCGCGAGCGCGGTCAAAACCGGATGTTGGATCCCGGGTTTTTGCGTGGCCAGAACTTCATCGACACGACCGAGCTTTTCGCCCTCCGAGTCCACTACGGTTCTACCAATAATCTGACTGATAAATGGCATCTTATCCTCCAATTCAAAATAATAACGGAAGCGATGCCGGTAAAAAAAATACCGGCTGATGAAATCACCAGCCGATATCCAGATTCAACTCATCTAAACACGGAATATGGTCAACAGACCAGTGATTTCTTTCTGTTGCACACCGGGCAGGCGGAAACCAAAAAACCACAGAAAACTGTGTTTTCCCCAACCGGGCGCATGTTATTTTGTGCGACGAACTCTGTCAACTCAAAAACTCCCCTTGCACTAAGAGGAGGCACGTCTTTTGAGCTGGCGGTTTCTTCCAACTGCATTGAATTACCCTTTCTTAAAAAGTAAGAACAATTAAATTACCTATTTTCATTTTATTGATGGAAGGGGTATCTGTCAAGAGCAAACTTGGACGGGATCAAGGTTTTCACAAGAATGAAACATATCGTCATTTTCCTAACTATATTTGTGCGTCTCTCCCCGGGCTGAGATCGCCACGCCTTGGGAAGAACGCCCAAGGCTCGCGATGACAGTTATTTTGGGGTTTGTCAAGCTTTCTTGTGAATGCCGTGTGGACGGGATGTGCAAACGCGGATGGAGCGAGACAGAGATGAGAAAGAGAGACTTTTGATACTGACTGGGCCTTCGGATCGGCCGAGTTATGACTCATCCGATAGCAGGGCCGCAATTTAAGGGTTTTGGCAAGAGGGGATCATTTTTTGTTTTTTAACTGAGTGGTTCATTTGGTGCTGTTCTGCCGGCAATCATCTGGTGTTTTCCGGAGATGAGGATTAAAATAAGATTAAATCCATGAGAAAATCACGATATTTGTTACTTTAAAAATTCCAACAATTCATTTACTTTTAAGCATATATGCCAAACGTGGTGCGTCTAGATTATTGGTATGCGTTTTTTGTCTGTTTTTTTCGTTTGGTTGCAAGGCGTATCTCCTTTACCAGAATCACTGCAAAAGAAATCTCATTCTCCGTTCTTGTGTTGGCTGATGCATTACTAGGTGGCTGCGATCAGGGATTACCGCATTAGTCGAAAGGGCGTAGGTTGAAGTTAAACTGTTGGAGGAAAACATGGTCGATTATCATCATTTATTGAAACTGGCTTTGGAAGAAGCCAAAAAGGGACTTTCGGAGGGAGGCGTTCCTGTTGGGGCGATCCTGGCCGATCAGGAGGGGAATGTTTTGGGCAGGGGTCACAACATGCGTGTTCAGGAAGGCGACCCTACCATTCACGGCGAGACGGCGGCCTTCAAGAACGCCGGCAGGCAGCGCGGATACAAAAACAAAATTCTGGTCACCACCCTTTCCCCTTGCTGGTATTGCTGCGGGCTGATCAAACAGTTCAATATTGGGCAGGTGGTCGTTGGCGAGTCGGTCAACTTCAAAGGCGGACAGGATTGGCTGGTGGAGCAAGGTGTAAATGTGATCGATCTGAAAGACGCCGAATGCATCGAGATGATGCGTGACTTCATCGCGAACAACCAGGAATTGTGGTTCGAAGATATCGGGGAATAACCCGTTCTGAATTTCGCTTAATTTAAAAGACTTTAGACTGGCCGCTGCAGCGCAGCCGCCAGTTTTTCTGCGCTGATGGGTAGGTCTGTAACGCGCACCTTGACCGCGTCGTAGACTGCATTGGCAATGGCCGGAGCGGTGGGGACGAGGCAGATCTCCGCCAGACCCTTGGCGCCAAAGGGGCCGTCCAGCTCAGGATATTCGAGCAGTTGAACATCGAGGTTTAGGGGGATGTCGAGGCTTGTCGGCAGCAGATATTCTGAAAAACTATCGACCCACTGACCGTTGGGTTTGAGCGGCATATTCTCATACAGGGCATAGCCAACCCCCATGACGACACCGCCTTCAATTTGGCCTTCAGCGGCGCGGCGGTTGATGACCTTGCCCAAGTCATGGATGGCGACCATGTCCTTCACTTCGACAGTGCCCAGTTCAGGGTCAACCTCAACACGGGCCACCTGGGCTGCAAACACATATTTAACGTGGGGCATACCAATGGGTAAATGTTGGGGGGTGGATGCCTCAGGATAAGGGAAAGTCGCGGCAGCTTGAGCTTGAATGGGTTTGCCTTGCTCGGCGGCACGGCTGGCAAACTCGCTTGCAGGCAAGGCTCTTCCGTCCGGCAGCAGCACAGTTCCTTGTTGATACGACAATTTTTCTGGCGGCAGCTTTAATAAGGAGGCGGCGCTGCAGATGAGCTCTTTTTGCAGCAGAACTGCCCCGGCCAGCATGGCGTTGCCCACCAGAAAAGTCATGCGCGAAGCGCAGGCCGCCCCGCCGTCGGGGACGTCTTGCGTGTCAAAAGGAGCGGTAATGACCTGGTCAAAGGGCAGGCCCAGTGCCTCGGCAGTGATCTGTTCAGCGACGGTGACGAGTCCCTGGCCCAATTCGGGCGTGCCCAGGTGGATCAGAACGCGTCCGTCGGGCAGCCACTCCAGGCGGTGCTCGGAGCGGTCGAGTACTTTGGCGCCCAGCCCCATACTCTGCATGGCCAGAGCCAGCCCGACCCCGCTGATCTTGCCGGGGGTTGACGGGAGCAGGCGCAGCCTTTCACGGGCAGCCATGGCACGCTCCAGAATGGGCGCCATCCCAAGGGCGGTTTCATTAATCTGCACTCGCGTGGGTAAGACATCGCCCTGGCGCAGGATGTTTTTACGGCGCAGCTCGGCGGCATCCATGCCCAGGCGTTCGGCCAGCATATCCATGGCGCTTTCAATGGCAAAGTGCGCCTGCGGGCTGCCAAATCCGCGCATGGCACCGGAATAAGGCGTGTGGGTATAGATCACTTTGGTTTCGATACTGACATTGGGAATGCGGTATGGGCCGGTGACCATTTCAGTGAGCAGGCTGCCGACAGCCGGACCGTAAGAGGCATAGGCACCGGTGTTCATCCATACCTGCCCTTGTAAAGCAATCAGAGTGCCATCTTTTTTGGCGCCGATTTTGAGATGGATCTGAGCCGGATGGCGTTTGGGGTGGGCGACGAAGGATTCACGGCGGTTATTGACGATGCGTACCGTGCCTTTGATCGACCAGGCTGCCAGTGCGGTCAGAATGGCCATGCTTGAATCTTCTTTACCGCCAAAGGCCCCGCCGATGACTGTACTCAACACCTGGATGTGCTCAACCGGCAGACCCAAAACCGCGGCGATGCACAAACGGTCGACAAAGGGTTCCTGCGAGCTGACCCAGACGCTCAGCGTGCCGTCAGGGTTGTAACGGGCCAACGAATTTTCGGGTTCCATATAGCCGGGAGCCACCCGCTGCACAGAGAAAGTCTCTTCCATTATTACATCAGCAGCGGCGAAGCCATCCTCCAGGCTGCCAGATTCCACGTTATATTGGGAGAGTAAATTCCCAGAAGGATGAACCAAGGCAGCGCCTGGCGCCAGTGCTTGCTGCGGTTCGAGCACAGCCGGCAGCGGCGCGTATTCCACCACCACGCGGGCGGCGGCCTGTTGAGCAATTGCCCTATCCACGGCAATGACCAGCGCCACTGGTTCGCCAATGTGGCGCACTTCTTCGCCTGCCAGAACCGGTTGGTCGGGAATAAGGCCAAAAGTTTTTTGGCCGGGGACGTCGGCAGCGGTCAGCACTGCCAGCACACCCGGCAGTTGAAGGGCGGCTTCTTTGTTGATAAAAAGGATGCGGGCGTGATGGTGGGGGGAGCGTACCATCACGCCAGAAATGACATTCTGCAGGGGGAGATCAGCGGTGTATTGTGCAGCGCCATTCACCTTGCCTGCCGCATCTTTGCGGATCTCAGGGTTGCCAATAAGAGAACTTTTAGCGACCAACCTACGCCTCTATGATGGTGCGTTGGACGGAGTATTGATGCTGATGGAACTGGTACTGCGGTATGAAACCTCTGCCCAGAGTACCCCGAGCGCATATCTTCAAAAACGTCGGGGCACTCTGAAACAACAGGGGGGATGTAAACAATTTAATAATGAACATAGATCATTCTTGTGCTGCTGGAAATGAGTGATCGGGGGAATCTCCCCTGCGCGTGAGCAAACGGAAGTTGACCAATTTTTGATTGAAGTAATTCATTGAAAAGGCAATGGGGATCTTCTGACTTTCGTCGAGGAAAATCTCTTTCATTAAAAGTACCGGCGAGCCTGGTGGGCAGTTAAAGGTGGCGGCTACCTCGCCGGTAGCTTCCACTGGTGAAAGATCGATCATCACATATTCAACGCGCTTGCCTGAAGCGTGGTCAAGATAATTCATAAAACCGATACCCTCTGGCGACAGGTCATATTCACCGGTCATGGATTGGGGCATATAGTCGAGGGTATACATGGCCGGACGGCCGTCGGCATAAAAGATCAATTTTTTATTGAGAACGGGGCTGTTCTTTTCCAGTTTGAGTGCCAGGCGGGCAACTTCGGGAGGAAACACCACTTCGGATGCGATCGTATCCACTTTTGGGGAATAACCGGCGCGCAGCAGCAGATCGCGATTCTCATAAAAAGTATCCAGCAGGTATTGATAGGAGTTGGAGAATTGGGCTACGCGTGTTCCGGAACCCTGTTCGCGTAAGATGAGTCCATCATGGTAGAGCAGGTCCATAGCTTGACGTACCGTGTTACGGCTGAGGCCATATTGTTCCATTAGCTTGCGCTCAGATGGGATCTCGGCTCCACTGGCCCAGGTGCCAGTAACAATCTGCTCGCGCAGTAACTGGGCAAGTTGGTAATACAGGGGAATAAACGATTTTTTATCTAGGGAAGCCATGAAAATACTCACAAGTGGTTGGTACCACCCAACCACTTGTGAGTATAGAGGGATTTCAAGCGCAAGTCAAGTAAGAAATTGTTTTTTAGAAAGATTAGACCAGGCCCGGGTGATTTTTCACCAGGCGGAGCCCGGTTGGGTGAAGGCCAGCATGTCTTCACGAAAAGAATCCAGCACCGGCATGGGTACATGCAACTCGTGCCCACTGTTCAATACGTCGAAATAAAAAGTGCGCACTTCCTGCGGGTCTGCCAGCGCATGCAGGGAGCAGCGTTTTCGATATTCATCGTGTGCAAACATCCAGCTTAAAGCGATACTGACCAGTAAGCCGGTTAATTTTGAGG
>PMIV01000271.1 GCA_003158355.1 Anaerolineaceae bacterium | reverse complement strand
TTGACGTTCTTGATCTCCGTTTTGGAATTAAGAACGGTTTCACCTTTGAGACGGATGGAAACATTTGCGTCACAGCGCAGGTGCCCTTTTTCCATATCCGCTTCAGAGATGCCAAGCCAACGCAATAATTGCCGTAAGCGCATCAGATACTGGGCGGCTTCATCAGCGCTGCGCAGGTCCGGCCCGGTGACCATCTCCACCAGCGGTACACCGCAGCGGTTGAAATCAATGAAGCGTTTCATCCCGGCATTTTTGGTCTTGCCAGCGTCTTCTTCGATGTGTAGTTTCCAAATGGAAATATGGCGAACGTAAGCCTGATGATCTGCTGAAGCAGCAGCCGGGATGGGTAGGTCCAAATAGCCGCCCTTGCCCAGCGACTGATCGAACTGTGAAATCTGATACCCTTTGGGAAGGTCGGGGTAAAAATAATTCTTGCGGTCAAAAAAGGACAACGGACGAATTTCGGAATGCATGGCATAGGCTAATAACACGGCCTTTTCGACCACGGCTTTGTTCAATACTGGCAGCACACCGGGCAGGCCGCAGCAAACCGGGCAAATATTGGTATTGGGTGCATCGAACCAACTGTCCGCTTTGCAGGCACAAAATATTTTTGTAGTCGTGTTCAATTGAATGTGCGTTTCCAACCCGATTACAGCTTCATATTCTGTCATGAATCCTCTTTTGAAATCGAACCTTTACATTGATCAACTCTGAATCGTTCCTGAAACACTCATTCAGGGTATTCAAGTTATGGTCTGCCAAAATCGGCGGTGAAATAACCACCGTAAGTGCTATTTTCAATACACCAATAACCGACACCCACCAGAGTGAAATCACTATTCAAGATATTCTCGCGATGTCCCTGGCTGCCCATCCAAGCACTAACTGCCGAGTACGGGGTATTATATTGCATGTTTCCGCCGTAAACATTTTCGCCTGCGGTTGAATAGGAATAGCCCGCCGCCTGTATACGTGAAGCCAGGTCCGAACCATCCGAACCGGTATGGCCCAGATAATTATTTGAGGCCATGTCTTTACTGTGAGCACGTGCTGAATTTGTTAACGCGCCATTGCTTTTCAAAGCGGATAATCCATTATTGGCGCGCTCCTGATTGAGCAGCGGAATAACCTGCGCTTCAAAACTTGTATTGCCGCCGTTGCACTTGGTTAAGCTCTCTCCCCCGCTCGCCGCAGCCGACTTGGTGGGTTTACGCGTGGGAACCGGTGTGGATGTGAGTGTCTCAGTCGGGGTTTCAGACAGCGTCACGGTTGGAGTCAATGTAAAAGTGGCGGTTGCGGTGGCCGTCAGAGTTGGGGTCAAAGTCATGGTGGCAGTTGGCGTCGCTGAAGCCAGCATGGTAGAGAGCGCCTGTGAAAGCTGGCAGGCAGTGAGGGTAACGGTCAAGGCACAGATGATCAAAAACAGGTTGAACTTTTTTAACCGATAATGAGTGAACATGGCTGATTTGCCCTTTTTTATATTACAAACCGACAAAGGCACAATATTAACGCAGTACTCTCGGCTTAATTCTACGCCAGGCTTCATTTTCAGTGGCCTGTTCGTAAGCGCGGCCAATCTGGAAGAGTTTTTGTTCGCAATAATCCGCGCCCAGCAGTTGAATGCCAATGGGCAACTCTTTTTCATCCAGACCGCCGGGCAGAGAAAGCCCCGGAACTCCAGCGTGGTTGGCCGGCACCGTGAGCTGATCGGCATACTGCATCAACACCGTATCACCGTAAACCGCGTCCATCTCGAATGCGGTGGTAGGGGTTGTTGGGGTCAATAATGCATCCAAGCGGTAGCTGCCGGCCGGGTCGAAAACGGTCTCAAAATCACGCCTTATCAATGTTCGCACCTTCAACGCCCGCTGATAGTACTGCTCGCTGTACTGGGCCGCGCTGACGTACATTCCCATCAAAATTCGCAGCTTGGGCTGCAGTCCAAAGCCCTCGTTGCGGGTCAATTTATACATCTGGCGCAAATCGGTATACGGCTGCTTTGTGCGCAGTCCGTACTTGACGCCGTCATAGCGATGCAAATTGGAGGCGGCTTCCACCCGGCTGATCACGAAATAAACCGGAATACCGTAACGGGTATTGGGCATGGGCACTTCTTCCACAATTTCAGCCCCCATCGCTGCCAGAACATCGGCCGCATGCCGTACCGAAGCTTCGATCTCCTTTGGCAGCGCCTGTTCCTGTAATTCACCCGTTTTCGGATCGGGAAATGTGATGCGAAAATAATCGGGCGAGAGGCCAATGCGCATGCCTTTGACGCCCCCTTCCAGTTTGCTCAAGTAATCGGGCACCGCTGTTGTCGCGGCTGTGCTGTCGTGCGGGTCCGCTCCGGCGATCACCTGCAGCATGGCGGCGGCATCGCTCACCGTCCGCGCCACCGGCCCCGGACAATCGAGTGAAGAGGCAAAAGCGATCAGCCCGTAGCGTGAGACACGCCCGTAAGTCGGCTTCACTCCCACAACCCCGCAAAAAGCGGCCGGCTGTCGGATCGATCCGGCCGTGTCCGTCCCCAAAGATAGGGGAACTTCGCCGGCGCCCACTGAGGCAGCGCTGCCGCCCGAGGAACCGCCCGGAACATGAGCGGTATCCCAGGGGTTGCGCGTGCTGGGTTGAAATGCGGAGGATTCAGTGGATGAACCGTAAGTGAATTCATCCAGGTTGACCTTGCCTACCATCACCGCCCCGGCTGCCTGCATACGTTCCACCGCAGTGGCCGTATAGGGTGATTTAAAATTCGCTAAAATTCGCGAGGCCGCCGTCGACGGCGTGTCTTTGACGCAGAAAATATCTTTTACCGTAAAAGGGACCCCTGCCAACGGACCGGGATCTTTCCCGGCAGCCAGGTCAGCATCCACTGCGGAGGCTTGTTTGAGCGCCATCTCGTCAGTGAGGGTGATGAAAGAATGAACTTTCTCTTTATCCTCGTCTGTAACGGTTGCATCCAGTGCACCCGAACGACCGTCCACCTGGCCGATGTGCTGCAATGTTGAGGTTAATATTTCGACTGCGGAGGTCTTTTTTTGACGCAATAAACGCGTTAGTTCAAGAGCAGTAAGATCACATAATTCCATAATCGGCTTCTACTTTAAAGTGGTATGGGGGATATCCGGCACGACGATCGTATCATTCTCAAGCTGAGGCGCCTGGGCAAGGATATCTTTGGCATCCGGGTAAAGATGCCATTCATCTTCACGCAGCGCGGCACTTTCAGCAGCAGCGTAAGGCACGCCGTGCAGGCTGATGGGGATGTTTTCACCCAGCGGGATTGCTTCGAGTTCACGAATTGCTTTCAACTGGTTGTTCAACTGTTTACGTAAATATTCCGCCTGACCCGCGTCTAATTCCAGCGCAGCCAGATCAACCAAATGATCAAAGATTTCTGGAGTGATTTGTTCGCTCATAAAGGTCCATTCACTTTAAATTTTGTGCAGCGTGCAAGGGTTACGGAATGCTCACCAGCGTCGCTGTGGGTGGAAGAGTTCCTGTCGGACGCGGGGTAGAAGTGCTGACGGGGGGTACCGGGGTCCAGGTAGCAGGGAGCCTCACAAAGGTGGGCGTGGAGGTAGGAATGTCAATGGTGGGTACCATCGTGGGTGGGGGAAATGGATTAATGGATGAAGTGGGATTCGTAAAAATTGACCCAATCACTGCAATGACGATCACAGCGCTGATCAGTACCAGCACGGAGAGAATATCCCAAATGCTCATTTTCATCGTGTTCCCTCCTTATTCCAGGTAATTCTGATAGAACTTGCTCTTTTGTGAGTATATCCGACTTTGGGTCACTGTCAAGCGAGTGAAATACAGAACGCTTTTTTTACCGCACAATTTTTTAACCGGGACAATATTTAATACGACATGGATTAATTGTATAGTGGATCACAAAATCGGTGAGCTGGGAACGCAGACTATGACTGGTTTACTCAGCGAACATCTCTATCAGCACAGCCGTTACTTCTTTTTGGATATCGCTGTTCACTTTTCCGAGCTTTTTGACTAAACGGACTTTATCCACTGTACGAACTTGGTCTAAAACAATTTGTCCTTCTTTCCCTTCAAAAAAACAGTTGACCCGAGTAGGGTAATCTCTTCCTTTTGTTGTCATCGGGGCAACGATTACAGTAGCAATGTGCTCATTCATTTCGTCTGGAGAAATCACCAGGCAAGGACGTGTTTTCTTAATTTCACTTCCCAGTGTTGGATCCAGGTTAACAAGGTAGGCTTCAAAACGTTTGGCTACCATGTCCACTCGTCTTCATCCCATTGGCTGGTGGATCCTTGAATAAGCTGTTGATCATCACTCTGAGCGGCCATTGCAGCGAACTGAGTTCCCCACCCCTTACGCACTTGTTGGGCAGATTGGATGATGAGCTTGTTACCATCTACACACATTTCAACATCAACTGTTAGACTGGCTTGTTCAAGCAATGTGCGAGGAATTCGAACTCCCCGTGAATTGCCAATTTTTACTACTTTTGAACGAATCATCATGCTCATGAAATATTCTCCTTGCTAAATGTAATTACATTGTACATACTTTTTATATTACTGTCAACCATGTGTCATTAGTGTATGGTGTAATGTAGAAATGTCTCCCTCGCCTGGATTTGGTATTTATTGTGCGGTCGCTTTTAACCGCGCCATTTTTAAATAACCCGCTTTTTACCCGGACAATTAAATCGGTGCGCTGGGAGCGCACACTGAATCCTGAATGTGGGGATCAGTTTCCACGTATAATTTACTAATGATCAGATAACTGGGCTAAAAGGAAACCCTCTAAACGTAGAAGGTTTTAGTGAAACAATAATTTATGGATTGACATATTCTGGTCATGCAGTTGACAGGTTAATAGAAAATGGCATTCCTCCTAGCGTAATCCAATGTGTGTTGGAATATGCACTAGGAGTTGGAAATACTTCTTTGGCCCAAACTTTTTATCATCCTGTGAATAATATTCGAGTAATCCAAAATGCATTAACAGGAGTATTACTTACTAATGGGTATGGAAACCCATAAAAAGGGATATGATTATGTCTAATAATGATCTTTTCAGATATCAATTAATGCTTGAATCAGCAAAAGTTGAGATTAGTAATTTTAATGATCTAAAAAGAATTGTGAACAATCTTAAAAGCTTAATTTATTCCTTAGAAATAAGGGATGATGATTGGACTAAGCTAATTATGCAACAATGGTGGATTCTTGAAGAATATTTCGGTGTTATCAGTTCAGAATCAGAAAAATCATTATCAGAGCCAATAATTAAAAAATTAAATGATGTCCGACTAATATTATTTGATCTAATTAATCAAAAATTTCAAGAGTCAAGTATTTTATAGAATTCTATAAAGTAATTGTTTATATGCATAAAGATTATCAAAATCGGCAAATAGTTAATAGTTCAGTATGTATGGTGCGGTCGGTTTTGACCGTACCATTTCTATAAAAAATATCCCGCCTTTTACCTGGATCGCAAGTAATCAGGCATGGATTAATTTTACGGTGGACCACCAAATTGGTGCGCTGGGAGCACACTACGACTAATAAATTACTTGCTCATTTTTTCATATAAAGAGTGGTTTACAAAAATCCACAAATTATGGTCATTATCTTCCATTACTTTGCTAGAATAACTTGTAAAAATGCACCACTTTCCTTTTGAAGGGTCAAGCCAACCAGTTCCATTAGGAAAAATGAACCACAACAAGCCGTCTGATGTTTGGTTAGTAAAACTCGGATTTCCCCATCTCCATATTGCTGAAGAATATATATACATTAAAAACGATGAGGAGCGAACAATTTCATACCAATGGGGATAATCATACTCTTTTGAAAAATCAAACCAGCCAATGTCGCTCACCCACAATCGATCTGTAGAATCATAAAAAAGATCGAAATCTTCCGACGCATCCAATTTTGTGCCTATTTCGTAGGTAATTACAGCATTTTTTTGTGAATCATAAGCAGTAACTATCCCTTTTTGAGCATTCAAAAGATATATTGTGTTGTTTTTACCAATCGCGAGGTCACCATCAAAATCTATACTGATATTGTGTTTTTTCGCCTTAAGTGTTCTCGGATTAAAACTATACAGAATGTAGGCGTGAGGGTCATTGGCTAAATCATTGTTCTGAACAACCATCCAAAAGATTCCACTTGGATCAATTTTTAAAGAAGCAATATTATTATTTTGTGAACTATTATTAAGTAATCCGTCTTGATCTGAAATAGTTTCAAATTGAGAAGATTGGTCATTAAAATGGAGAAGTAATGGTGAATTTCCACTAAGTCCTTTAGCTGCCCAAATTGAATTGTCTTGATCAAGAAATAGAAATGAATTTTTTACAAAATCATTTTTCTCTTCAATATGTCTCCAGACTTTTGTTTCCAAATTTAATATATCGATTCCTAAGTAACCTTCTGGAATAACCCAAAATTCTTCATGATCACCATTTTTTCGAATCGTTCCAGACCCAAAGTTATTTCCATATTCAGTAATTGTGTCGATGGGTAATGTCGATACTAACTTCCATGAACTTGGCGGCAACATTATTACTTGATCAGCCGGTGCAGGAAGATCAATAACATCTCCCCCTACTGGGTAAGCAAAATTGGTTAGCGGTGCAATGCAACCGTCTGTTTGAGATGAGTCAGTGGAATTTGACAAAGCCGACTCAGTATTAATAGGTTTTTTGATATTAACTTGATTACAGGAACACAATAAAAAGAAAATTAATATTGTTTCCAATAATAATTTCTTCATTTTATTTTCCTCCTGAGGAAATTGCTGATAATGACTTTTGAAATCCCCCACCATTTACCGGGACAGTATGAAGTCCGGCAAGGATTAATTGTATAGTGAATCACAAAATTGGTGCGTTGGGAGCGCGTCCCTACTACTCTTATTATCACGGATATAAAACAACATTTGTATATGCAGCAACGGATTTCGCTTCACCATTATCCATCATTTGCCCAATTACATAAATACAAAGCTTGGTACTTTTGTTAAAATTTGTTAATTCTGGAAATAAACCGACTGTATCAACTGCGGTGATATCCACCTCAGGCGAGAGAATTATATCCCCAGATGGAATTCGCACTGTTGGTTTTTCCTTGATTTCTTGCCAATCATCCTTGGTTTCTTCAAATATCCTGAGGCCATAATTATTAGGAAATACAATCTTATTACTTGAGTTATATTCAAGATGAAGACGAAGCGGGCCTTTAGTTGTAAATGTATTTACGTAATCGAACGGACTAATTTTAATTTGCTGATTTAAATACCTGCTATCGAAAGAAAGAGGATCCTTCTTCTCAGAAGTTGAGCATGCAGTCAAAACTATTACCAAGACAAAAACAAAGCAAATTATTATCAAAAATCGATTTTTCATAATCATTTCCTAGCCCACCACATTTTATGGATTAATTTTATGCCGGATCACAAAATCGACGAAGCCATTTTTCCAATGACAAAACGCGTAAACAAGTGAGATAATTAAGCCCGTGAAAATGACTGAGAATTTTTCAGAAAGCGGCCTCGCAGAGAAACAAAAACGTCCTCTGTTATTATGGATGCTGAGTTTGATCCTTGTCGCAGCCGGTTTCACGTCCCTGCTGCAAGCCTTCCGTGCCATGCAGAGCTGGAATCTACTGGTTGCCATTGGATACCGTTTTGGGCCGCTTTACCCGGTTTTTCAGGGTCTCTTGCTGGCAGGTATATTTTTTGTTGGGGCAGCCCTGCTGCTCGCTCGCATTCACTGGGCTCCCTCATATAATATTGCCGGCGTGATAGCTGCCGCAGTCTGGTTCTGGCTGGATCGCCTGGTTTTTAACCTGAATCCGCAGCCGCTCGTCGACCAGATTTTTTCTCTGGTGTTTTTTATAATTCTACTCGGTCTGGTTCTGGCGGGCCTCTGGTCGATCGGACCCAACATGAACTCACCGAAAACAGTACACGAAGAATCGCAAGACTCTTCCTTTATGGGAGGAACAAATGAACAAGAATAATCTGGAAATGGAAGTGAAGTTTTTCCTCAACGACGCTCCCTCTTTTGAACAACGCTTACGCAGCGTTGGCGCGAGCATGACCCAGCCGCGCACCTTCGAAACCAATCTGCGTTTTGATACTTCTGACCTCTCCCTCACCAAGGCTCACCAGGTGCTGCGCCTGCGCCAGGATCAGGCCGTTTATCTCACTTATAAGGGCCCCTCTGAATGGGGCAAGAGCGTGGCCGTGCGCCAGGAAATCGAAATTGAGGTCAGCGACTTTGAATCTACCCGCTTGCTGCTTGAAGCCCTGGGGTATCACATCAACGTCAGATACGAAAAATGGCGTACTAAATATCAATTAGAAAACTTAGAACTCGATCTGGACGAGATGCCATTTGGCCATTTTGTTGAAATTGAGGGGGATGATGCCAATCGTATCGAGCGCATGGCAAAAATGCTGGCACTTTCCTGGCCGAATCGGGTGAATGATAGTTATCTTAAATTATTTGAATATGCAAAACAAAAAAAGCATCTTGATATCCACGATCTGACCTTCGGTGATTTCAAAGACTATAAATTAAATGCTGACGATCTGGGGATCAAGCCCGGTGACATTGTGTCTTTCTTTTAATAAAGTTACCCATCGCCGCAATTGCTTTTTATTCAACGATTCACTTAAATTATTGAGGATCATCGATACCGGTGATAACCCTCATGCTATAATGATTTTTAGCGGGTCAATATTCTTTCTATAGGTAGAAACGAGTCAATAATGTCTTCATTCACCCATCTTCACGTTCATACTGAATATTCGCTGCTGGACGGCTTCAGCAATATTAAAAAGCTCGTCCACCGCGCTAAAGAAATGGGTATGGATTCACTGGCGATTACCGACCACGGCACCATGTTCGGGGTCATCGAGTTTTACCTTGCCTGCAAAGATGCCGGCATCAAACCCATTATTGGCCTTGAAACCTATGTGTCCGCCCGCCGCATGACCGACCGAGATGCGCAAAAAGACAAACACAGTTATCACCTGCTGCTGCTGGCTGAGAATCAAGCCGGTTATCAAAATCTGCTTAAAATTGCCAGTGCTTCGCAGTTGGAAGGCTTTTATTATTATCCCCGTGTCGATCACGAGTATCTGGAACAACATTCTGAAGGCCTCATTGCTTCGACAGCCTGCATGTCTGGCGAAGTTCCCCGCACCATCATGAACAAAGGGGTGGAAGCCGGGCGTCAGGTGTTGGAATGGTATGTACAGACTTTCGGCGCCGAGAATTTTTTCGTCGAGCTCCAAAATCACAATATCCCCGAATTGCCGGCGTTGAATCGTACCCTGCTCGATCTAAGCAAGCGCTACAACCTCAAGACCATTGCCACCAATGACGTGCATTACATCAATCACAGCGATGCCCATCTGCAGGATATTCTTTTATGCATCCAAACCGGTTCACTCCTTTCCGACCCCAAACGCATGAGGATGACCGGAGATACTTACTATCTGCGCTCTCCTGAAGAGATGGCCGCGCTTTTCCCCGAAAACCCGGAAGCGCTGACCAACACCCTGACCATCGCCGAAAGGTGCAACGTCGATCTCTCCAAAAAAGGCTACCATCTGCCGCGCTTCGATGTGCCAGAAGGCTTCACCGCTGAAACCTATCTGCGCAAGTTGTGTGAAGAAGGACTGATCCGCAATTACGGAGACAAGGCTCGCGATCCCGAAGTACGGAAACGTCTGGAATATGAACTGAGCGTCATCCATCAAATGGGTTTTGACGCCTATTTTCTCATCGTTTGGGATTTGTGCCAGTACGCGGCCAGCCACGGCGTCTGGTATAACGCACGTGGTTCGGCTGCCGGTTCCATGGTGGCTTACACCCTGGATATTACTCTGGTCGAACCGATGACCTACAGCCTCTTCTTTGAGCGCTTCTTGAACCCCGGCCGTATTTCTATGCCGGATATTGACCTGGATTTTCAGGATGACAAGCGTGGCAAGATCATGGAATACTGCGCCCAACACTACGGCACGGATAAGGTCGCCCAGATCATCACCTTTGGCACAATGGGCGCGCGCGGCGCTATCCGCGATGTTGGTCGGGTGATGGATATTCCACTCTCCGAAGTGGATCGGGTGGCCAAGGCTATCCCGAACGTTCCCGGCAAGCAAATGACGCTGGCCGAAGCCATCGTGGAGGATGCCGGTTTTAAAGCCATCCACGATGAAAGTGATTATGTGCGCGAACTGATCGATACCGCCAGCCAGATGGAAGGCGTGGTGCGCAATGCCGGCACCCATGCCGCCGG
>PMIV01000235.1 GCA_003158355.1 Anaerolineaceae bacterium | reverse complement strand
AACGGAAACGTAAAAATCTAAAAGAGCGTTTCCGCATGGCATCGGTTTCACGCATCCAGTCAGGCTGGACACCGGTCTGTTGGCATCTCTGAAGGTGTGGAACTTGCAGCGAGCGCTGCAATGTGTTAACAGCAAAACCATTTGCTGGAGTATCGAATAATCATCAGAGAAGCCTCAAAATCAAGGACAAATCGCTTCACAAAAAAGAGATTTTCAGGAGAGCACACCATTAAATGGTATACTTTGAAAATCATCTTTGCCATTCTGCTCATCATCAATTCAATCTAATTTCCTAATAAGAGGATCAAAAAAAGCCAAATTTATTCAAAATTTACTGGTTGGAATTTACTGCGCTCAAAATCCAGCTATCGATCTTTCTCACAACTGGCAGCGATTTTTTCGCTCCTGACCATACTCAAGAAAGGAAACTGAAATTGACTAACATGCTTGCTGCCGTTTTACACGATTTTAATGACTTGATTCTGGAAGAAGTACCCCGGCCTCAGGCCCGCAACTATGGCGAAGTGGTCGTACAGATCAAATCTTGCGGTTTCTGCGCCACGGATTACAAAGCCATCAAAGGCATTCGCCGCAATGTAAAGTTCCCTTTCATCCCCGGGCACGAACCCAGCGGCATCGTCGTCGAGGTTGGTCCGGGAGTTGTTCATTTTAAAGAGGGCGACGAAGTGATCTGCCAGCCCTCCGGGTATTGCGGCTTCTGCAAGAACTGCCGCGATGGGAATTCCCACTACTGCGAACACGCCTTTACCACAGGCGGCGACGGCCCTGAAGACGTCTGGCCGGGGGCCTTTGCCGAGTATATGCTGACCAAAGAAAATTGCCTTTTTGCCAAGCCGGCGAAACTCTCTTTTGATGCCGCCTGCCTGACCGAACCGCTTTCCGGCGCCTGGAAGGGTGTGATCCAATACAGCGAAATGCATGTTGGTGATGACGTGGTAGTCATCGGCGTGGGCGGGATCGGTCTCCTGTGCATGCTGGTGGCCAAGGCCGCTGGTGCCGGCCGTCTGATCGCCGTCGACCACAGCGAATTTGCCCGCAAGCAGGCATTAACCCTGGGAGCCACTCACGTGGTGGATTCCTCTACCGGTAATGCCGTCAAGGACGTGTACGCGATCATCCCGGAAGGCCCTGATCTGGTGATAGAAGCGGCCGGCCCGATCGCAGCGGTAAATCTAGCGCGTGATCTGCGCCGCCGCGGCACACGCTGGAATATATTCGGCATCACCACGCATGAAAAATTCGAGTTGGACGGTGGTCTGGTTCACTTTCAGGAAGGCCGCATGGATGCCAGCTTTGGTACTACTCCGCTGGCGATGACAAAAGCCATCCGCCTGATGGAAACCGGCTTGATCCCCATTGAAAAAGTGGTTTCGCACCGCTTCCCGCTCAGCCAAATTAACGAGGCAGTCGCGGTGATGGGTAGCCCAAATCACAATAAGGTCATCATTCACCCATGAGAGCCGTCGTCAATACTTCCCCCAATCATCTAGAACTGCAAGAGCTGCCCACTCCCCAGCCCGGAGTCGGGCAGGTGCGTATTCGCACCGCGGCCTGCGGTATTTGTGCCACTGATCTGCATATGATCGCCGGTTGGGATCGCACTCCCTTCCCCGCCATCCCCGGCCACGAATGGGCCGGAACTGTGGATGCCCTCGGCGAAGGTGTAGACAAAGCCCTGGCCGGAAAGCGCTGCGTAGCAGAGAACGTCCTCTCCAACGGCGGAGAAGTGGGCTTTGAATTTCCTGGCGGCTACGGCGAATATTTCATCACCGAAGCGGCCAATATTTGCCCGCTGCCGGATGATTTCCCCCTGACGATTGCTGCTCTGACGGAGCCGTTGGCTGTTTCCGTGCATGGGGTCAGCAAACTGCATCTAAAAGATAAATCCCGTGCCCTGGTGATCGGCGATGGACCGATCGGATTATTAACCCTCATGCTGCTGCGCCGCGCTGGAGTGGAAGAGGTCGTCGTGGTTGGCGGCCGCGCCCCGCGCTTGACCATCGCGCAGGAATCAGGAGCCAGCCAGATCATAGATTATCATAAGATCGAAGGCGATTTGGCCGCAGGCATCATAAAAAGTGCCGGCAAGGATTTCCCCATTGTGGTGGAAGCCAGTGGTTCAGAAACAGCCATGCAGGCTAGCCTGGAACTGGCAAATGCCTGTGGGCAAATTCTGGTGCTGGGCGATTACGGCAGCGCCCGTGCAGATTTTGAATGGAACCACCTGCTGCACCGTGAATTAGANNTAGAGGGACGCCTGCCTCTGGAAAAACTGGTGACCCAACGAATCCCCATCGAACATTTTGCTGAAGGGATGGAGCTCACCCGCAGCCGGCGCGGCGATGTGGTGAAGGTCGTGATGGAATGGGAATAAGGATAAACCGCGGTTTATCCTTATTCAGAAATAACAATTTTCTAAAGAAGTTTTCGACCATAACAGTGTCTGCTCTTTTACAGGCACTGTTTTTTATTTAATCAATTGGCCAACCAAAAAAGCGATCACGAACACCGTCGCCCCCAGATAGATGCCCCGCATGGCCTTACGGCCTGCTTCCGGGGTTTGCGCCTTAACCAGCCTCACCGAGAAGAAGACGAACAACGCATCGGTCAGCAGGATGATGATCAGGTAGTTGATCCCCAGCCAACCCATGATCACAGGCAAAAAGCTCAGACAGATCATTACCCCCCAAAGGATCAGCGAGATGTGCAGCGCAAAGGCCTTGCCCTTGAGCAGGGCAATGGAGCGCGAATTGCGCTTTTTATCCCCTGCCATATCCATGGCGTCGCCGGCGATCTCTTCACCCAGATCAAGCAAGAATGCCATCAGGCTGAAGACCCAGACAATCTTGTTCCAGGGTTCGTTCATGGTAGCTGCGCCGAAGATGAAGGAGAGAGCCACCGACGTACTGACCATCAGGTTACCGGGCAGACCCGATTGTTTGAAGCGCCAGTTGTAAAGAAAACCAATGATCCACAGGAATACGCTGATCAACAGCGCATTGAGGCCAAGCGCAAATGCGCTTGCCAGGCCAATGATTGTGGCCAGCACTGTCAACCCAAGTGCTTCAACGCGGCTGACAGCACCAGAAGGCAGCGGCCGCTGCGGGGCATTGATCTTATCCACCTCAAAGTCAAAGTAGTCGTTCAACACCAATGCTGACCCAGATATGGCAAAGATGCAAATGAACCCCAGCAGACCTGTGCGCAGTGGCGGCAGGGTGCCCGTCGTCAACACCTGGCCGGCCAGCACACAAACCCCGGCTGCCAGGGGCAGTTCGGGTCTGAATAAACGGATCATTCCTTTTATCTTCTTGGCTAACATCAAAAAAATTATAGCATAGGAATATTCAGTTAAAATAGAAGAGCACCTTTTTCACAGGTGAAAGAGAGAATTCGCATGGAATATGATAAAGAAAAAGTTGACGAAATTGTATTGGCGCTGCTTTTTCTCACCAGTTCTTCCAGTGGGTCTGAAACAAGAGCCTGGAAGGGTCTGGATTGGGAAGTGATGAACCGATTATTTGAAAAGGGTTACATCAGCAACCCGATCGGCAAGGCTCCGACAGTGATCTTGAGTGAAGAAGGCGCACAGCTCTCGAAAGAGTTGTTCGTGAAAAATTTTGGCATCAACGAATAAAAACTTCTGTTCGTAATAAACAAGTGTAATAAGACCATAAAAGGCCGTATAATTGAAATAAAGCCCCTTTAAGGAGTGCTCATGGAGAGCGGAAAACCATCCTTTACCACAATTGACGGCTATATTGCNNTATTTTGCGGCCTTCAAGCAGCATATCGGCTTTTACCCCACCGCAAGCGGGATCGCCAATTTTCAGGCTGAATTGGCCGGCTATAAGCAATCGAAAGGGGCGGTGCAGTTCCCCATCGATAAACCGATCCCATTCGAAATTGTGCGCAAGATCGTGGCTTTCCGCGTCCAAGAGAATTTGGCCGGGGTGAAAACCAAGAGCAAGTAAATATAATAATCAAAGATCACAAATACGTCAGCAGAGGAAATCTCCCCTGACGCTTTCTCAATTCTGTGGCAAAATTATTGGATTCATTTCTTGAGAAGGTGTCCACAATGCAGAAAATTCACAATGTCGCAATTTTAGGTGCCGGTGCAATGGGCGGATATTTCGCCGCGCAGTTTTTTGACGCACCCGGCTTCAACACGATCCTGGTGGCCGACGCGGCCCACTGTGAGAAACTCAATCGCGATGGACTGATTGTTAACGGCAAGACCTATTTCATCCCCGCTGTGCAACCCGAAGACGTGAAAACCCCGATGGATTTGATTATGGTGGGGTTGAAACATACTCAATTAAAGCCAATGGTGCCCACTCTAGATAAGCTGGTGGGCGCGGATACCGTCTTTACAACATTGATGAACGGTCTGGAAAGCGAAGAAACCATCGGTGCGGTCTATGGAATGGAGCATGTGCTCTATGCCATTTCACTGGGTATCGATGCCGTGCGTGAGGGGAACCGCATCACGGTGGTGCACCCCGGTAAGCAGTATTTTGGTGAGCTGAAGAACGATGTCCTCTCTCCAAAAGTGCTGCGGGTGCAAGAAGCTTATGAACGTGCGGGGATCCAGTTTCAAACTCCGCCAGACATGGAGCGTATGCTGTGGTGGAAATTCCTCATCAACGTGGGGATCAACCAGGCATCAGCTATTTTACGCGCACCGTATGCAGTCTTCCAAACGAATCGCGATGCACAAGCCCTGATGGAAGCATTGATGGAGGAAGTTGTCTTGTTGGCACAAGTAAAAGGCGTGGCACTCACCCGGCAGGATATCTTGGATAGTTATTCAATCTTAAACTCGATGGCCGCTGAAGGCAAAACCTCGATGCTGCAAGATGTTGAAGCGGGACGCAAGACCGAAGTGGAAATGTTCGCTGGCAAGGTCATCACACTGGGGAAAGAGCTGGGTATACCCACCCCGGTGAATCAGACGGTATATTATATTTTACGGGCGTTGGAATCCTGTTGAGCGATCAGAACAGCGGAAATTGATGAATAAAATATGAACTCAGTTGCGATATAATGTTAAATGAGTGAGCATTTTCACTGTAAGTTCTAAGAAACTCCAGGCAAGTTCACCCGTCCTCTAGCAAAAAAATAACATCGTTGACAATAATAGTGGATCGGTCTTCATAAAGATGAATTATTATCTGAAGAAGGCAATTTGACCCAATTAAAAATACAAACTGATCAGAGCCTGAAAGAATCGGAAATACGCTACCGGCGCTTATTTGAAACCGCCCAGGATGGGATTCTCATTCTGGACGGCCAAACCGGAGTAATAAATGATGTGAACCCATTTTTGTTAAATATGCTGGGTTACTCTCATAAAGAATTTTTAGGAAAACAACTTTGGGAGATCGGCCTGTTTAGAGATATAGAGGCAAGCAGGATTGCCTTTGAGGAATTAAAACGAAATAATTATATCCGTTACGAAGATCTACCCCTCAAGACCAAAGATGGCCACCGCAGAGACGTCGAGTTTGTCAGCAATTCCTATAAGGTTGACCATACTGAGGTGATCCAGTGCAACATTCGCGATATCACTCTGCGTAAACAGGCGGAAAAAGCTCAATTACAGAGCGAAGGGAAATTTCACAGCCTGGTTGAGCAATCATCCGAAGGAATTGTCGTCATTAACGAAAAGGGGGAGATCATTGAATGGAACCACGGCGAAGAAGAAATCACCGGCCTGAGCAAAGATAAAGTCCTTGGCTTTTTTTTGTGGGATATTCAATATCAACTGGCACCGAATGAGATTAAAACCAAAGCTCTGTTGACGAAATTCAAGAAGGATATCTGCAGTTATTTGGTGCCCAAAAAGATCGTTCAATCAAACAAATATTTGGAAACAATGATTATTCATTCCGATGGAAAATCTCGCGAGATTCAAATCGCTATCTTCCAGTTTACTACCGAGTCGGGGTTTTTTGCAGGCATTATATCGCATGATATCACAGAACGGAAACAGCGCCAACGTGAAATGGAAGCCATTATTGCAGTGAGTGCAGCTTTGCGCGTGGCTAGTTCACTCGAAGAGATGCTGCCGCTCTTATTGGATAAAACATTGGAAGTAATGCAATTAACTGTTGGGGCGATCTGGTTATATGACCCGGTTGTGAATGAAATAAAAATTGCCGCCTCGCGTGGGTGGAATGAAGACGGAAAACATCCCATACCCCCTGAGAAACCCAATGAAGGAATTAACGGGTTCGTTCTGTCGAAAGGCGAACCCTACATTTCCAGGGAAATTCGTCTGGATACACGGTTGCCCAAAGCGATTCGTCGGTGGGCTCCTCCCGATGTTGGCAGCATAACTGTACCCATCCGGATCGGGCATGAGGTAATCGGTACTATCAACGTTAATACTTTTTTACCTCGTAAAATCACTCCCGGCGAAGTAAGCCTTTTAACCACTGTGAGTGAGATCGCCGGTAACACGATCAATCGCATGCGGACGCATGAAAAAACATTAAACGATGCCCGGCAGCTCGCGGCTTTACACGCCATTGATGTATCGATCAACACAAACGATGACCTGAATGTTACCCTCAATATTTTACTGGATAAGGTAATTGATCTGCTCAAAGTAAGTGCTGCAGATTTTCTTTTATTCAATCCCTACACTTTGACACTTGAATACTCTGCCGGTAAGGGATTCCGTTCGAATGCCATTACGAATTCACGATTACAGCTTGGTGAAGGTTACGCAGGGCAGGCAGCTCAGAAGCATCAAACGCTTCACATTGCTGACCTGAAACTTGCGGGGCCAGAGTATAAACGTAAAGATCTACTGGCGGGTGAGGACTTTGTGGCATACTATGGCGTTCCGCTCATTACCAAGAACAAAGTAATTGGTATACTGGATATTTTTAATTGCACTTCNNAATGAGCTTTTACAAGCTTATGATAAGACTATTGAAGGTTGGTCACATGCCATGGACTTACGCGACCACGAGACTGAAGGCCACACCCAGCGTGTCACCGAGCTCACCACCCGGTTGGCGCGAGAGTTTGGTCTCAAGGACGAAGAAATCGCGCAAATAAGACGTGGTGCCTTGCTGCACGACATGGG
>PMIV01000251.1 GCA_003158355.1 Anaerolineaceae bacterium | reverse complement strand
CTCAGAATACCTGGCGAGAGAGATTGGCGTTGCGGTAGTACCCGGTTCCAGTTTTTACACGGATTCAGGTGAAGGCCACACCCGTGTCCGTTTTAATTTTGCAAAAAGGCCAGACACCCTGGAAAAGGCTGCTAAACTGTTACTGAAACTAAGAAAATTTAAGGCATAATAACCTAAATAGCGAAAAAATATTTTTTTGGCAGCATGGCTCTGGTAGTGAATTCAAAATGAAGGATATCCATTTAGAAGTAAACAAATAGATATCTCCTTTCTCAATCTCCCCAGGTGGCCGAATAGCTAGAACCAAAATAGATCATTTTAGATTGAAAATAGAATTAGGTTGAGGAAAGAGCATTTCGATGAGAAATTATGACACATTGCTGAATTGGTTAGTGAATGAATATTCCATGCAGCATCCTCTTTCTGCGGAGTTAAATGAAAAAGCAAATAACGTTATGGTGGATGGAGGAAATCACCTGGTCCGGCTTATGAAACCATTTCCACCAAGAATTAAATCGGCCAAAGGTGCAGATATTATCGATGAAGATGGGCACGTGATAACAGATTTCTGGCAAGGGCATTTTGCTAACATCTTGGGGCACAATCCCGAAATAATTACCTCTGGTTTATCGAAAGCATTCGATGCTGGTTATGGATTACAAACTGGTTTTTCTGAAGGGCTTCAAATTGAAGCGGCCGAGATTTTATGCCGCCTGACACGTAATGAATGTGTACGGTTTACCACCAGTGGGACTTTGGCTACAATGTATGCGATCATGCTGGCATGTTCTTTTACCAGGCGGAGTTTGGTATTAAAGATCTCTGGAGGGTGGCATGGTGGGCAACCATGGGGATTGAAGGGCGTCAAATATAAAAAAGGATCAGGGTACGATCATTTCGAAAGTGAAGGAATTCCGCCAAATTTTGATGAAAATGTTCTTCTGACTCAATTTAACAATTCAGAAGCATTAAAAGACCTTTTTTCCAAGCACGGAGAAAAACTTGCTTGTTTTATCCTGGAACCCGTGGTTGGGGGAGGTGGTTTTATCCCAGCGACCAATGAATATTTACAGACTGCACGTGATCTGTGTGATCGGTATGGGGTCGTTCTCATTTTCGACGAAATAATTTCCGGATTTCGTTTTCGCGCTGGAGATGTAGGTGAATTGTATGGAGTAAAGGCTGATTTATCCACTTTTGGTAAAATTATTGGTGGAGGAATGCCGGTTTCAGCAGTGGCCGGTAAAAAGAATATCATGGAGATGGCAGGCAGAAGCAGCGGTCCGCGAGTTATGTTTTCAGGTGGTACCTATTCGGGGCACCCGTCTTCCATGCTGGCGACAAAGTTAATCCTGAATCATTTGGAACAAAATGAACAGGAAATTTATCACCGAATCGCTGCATTGGGGCAGAAAGTCCGCCAGCTTTGTGTGGAGGCATTTAAATCAGAGGGAATATATGCAGTTTGCTCCGGCATGAATTCAGATCTGCCAGATAGCTCAATATTCTACTTACATTTTCCTTATCGAGAAAATGGGATAATAACTTCCCCCGAAGATGTCAACGATCCCGAAAAATGTGATCTAACTTTGAGAAGTACTATCGTTCCACTTGGATTATTGACCCAAAATGTCAATTTGATCGAGGGGCAAGGGGCTGTTTCCTTTTCGCATTCAGAACAACGTATACAAATCATTGCTGGAGCCTGTGCGTGGCTTGCCCGGCAAATAAAAATACAAAGTTAAAAGGCAAATGGTTGAGTCAGGAATTTAGTGCAACGGAGAAGGAAATATTATCTATCCTTAAAATCAGTGTTTATAGTATTATCTAGGGCATTATTTCTTTTATACGTCCTGGCTGTGGAGGTATTGTGTTGATGATATGTACATGTTTTGGGCGGGGTCCATTTTAAGCCAACTTCTGGAAATACTGAAAGGTGGCAATTGAACTCCGCGGTTGAAATTTATTTCAGGCAGAATTCTGTCTTTTTTTTATTGGTAAATTTTAATAATTAGTGATTTTTTGGGCTTGTCTGATTTCTATTTCAAATTCTTTTTTTTACGAACGAGCCAGCGGACAACCGGAAGTATTTTTGTTTTATCGATCAGTGAGACCGATTGAGTTTTTCTAGCTATTTGAAGGCCGCCAGACTTAATGGTTAATTGCTATTACGAAGCTAGTATCTAAAAAAGAATATTCTAGGAAAAGGGTTGAATTCTTTAGATTTATAGATAATTTTGATTTTTTATTGGAGTGAATTATGACAATTTTGGTTCCACCAGAACAATTAGCATTGATTTACGCAAATGGTGAAAAGGCATACCCGGATGAAGGAGCTGGTTTCTTATTCGGCCATGATGGAGAAGTACGTCAAGTCATTTCGATTTACGACCTCCCAAATTCACGTGAAGATGGCGCCCGACATGATCGTTTCTTGGTTACGCCGGAAGATTATCTCGAGGGCGAATTAAAGGCAGAGGAGCTCAAGCTAGATATCATCGGTATTTTCCATTCTCACCCAGACTCCAAAAATGTACCTTCGGAGTATGATCGTGAATGGGCTCAGCCCTTTTTTTCTTACATAATTACCAGTGTGTACAATGGCAAAGCAATTGAGAGCCGTTCCTGGCTTTTAGCAGAAGACCGCAGCAAATTCATAGAAGAACCCATTCAAAGAAATTAAACTTTAAGGAGATTGGTTATGCCTACTTTATATATTCCCACCCCATTGAGGGTTTATGCCGATGGGCAAAGCGAGATTGTTGTCAACGGCCCTATTGTATCTGACGCGTTAAACGATCTAGTGACTCGTTATCCAACTATCAAACAGCACATCTTCAATGAAAATGGAGAGCTTCGTCCCTTTGTCAACCTTTTCAAAGGAAAAGAGAACATTGTTTTCTTGCAAGGATTGGAAACCCCGATCAGCGAGGGTGATAGTCTGCGCATTATTCCCAGTATTGCCGGGGGAAGTTTATGACAGCCGACTTATCCCATGAAGAAATTCTCCGTTATTCACGCCACTTGCTTATCCCCGAAGTTGGCCTGGATGGACAAAGAAAGCTTAAGAGTTCATCTGTCTTGATCATTGGTACCGGAGGTTTAGGTTCGCCGGCGGCTCTTTATCTGGCTGCTGCCGGTGTTGGCAGGATCGGTCTGGTTGATTTTGATGTAGTTGACTTCACCTATTTGCAGCGCCAGATCATTCACGGAACATCCACCGTAGGCCGACTGAAGGTTGATAGCGCCAAAGCTCGTCTGTCGGACCTTAACCCGGAAATTCAGGTAGATATTTATAACGAACCGTTCACAAGCGCAAATGCCATTCAGATTGCTCGAGATTATGACATTTTGGTCGATGGAACGGATAATTTCCCCACGCGTTACTTGACCAATGATGTGTCCGTTTTTCTCGGTAAACCCAATGTGTATGGTTCTATCTTCCGTTTTGATGGTCAGGCCAGTGTCTTCAATGCAAAAGATGGACCTTGTTATCGCTGCCTTTTCCCTGAGCCGCCACCCCCCGGGTTGGTGCCTAGTTGCGCGGAAGGCGGTGTGTTGGGAGTGCTGCCAGGTACAATTGGGACAATTCAGGCTACCGAGACGTTGAAGCTGCTATTGGGAATCGGTACTTCACTGGCGAATAAGCTCCTTCTGTACAATGCTCTCGATATGTCCTTTGATTATGTTACGCTTCGTAAAAATCCAAACTGCCGGGTATGCGGCCCAAATGCTGATATCAAAGAGTTGATCGATTACGAAGAATTTTGCGGTATTCCCGGGCATAAAATTGAGGAAGGTTCTGCGGGTGATGAATGGGATGTTGGTCCAGAACAATTGGCAACTCGCTTGGCCGAAACAAATCCACCCCTGTTGCTCGATGTGCGCGAACCGCATGAATTGCAGATTTCCTGGCTGCCCAACGAGGTGAATATTCCCTTGGGCATTTTGGCAGCTCATCTATCTGAATTGGATACTGCTCGTGAGATGGTGGTATTTTGCAAAGGTGGAACAAGATCGGCGCACGCTCTTGAACTGTTGGTAGCTGCCGGATTCAAGAAAGTAAAAAATTTGAAAGGCGGTATCAATGCCTGGGCAGCCCTGGTTGACCCGAGCTTACCCCTTTATTAATAAAAATATTGTTAATGATAAAAAACCTCCTGCTGGGTCAATATCACCTATGCAGGAGGTTTTTTATTCTGGCCCGACCTCGGTTAATGCCCACGGCCCTGTTGAAAATCTTTCACCGAAAAGAGTGGAAATTAATAGCGATCAGCGTATTAAAACAGGTTCAACTTAGATCTTTTCAAATGCCTGATCGAGGTCAGCAATTATGTCTTCAGCATCTTCAATCCCTATAGACAGCCGTACCAAATTCTCAGGGATGTTCAACTGCCGGCGTTCTTCCGGAGTTAAATCACCATAGGCCTGAGTGGCCACATGGAGTACCAGGCTCTCCAGACCGCCAAGTGAGGCAGAGATAAATGAAAGACGTAGCGCGTCGAGGAACCGGAAAGTTTCTTCTCTTTTCCCTTTAATGGTAAAAGAAACTACTCCGCCAAAACCCTTGAGTGTCTGTTGCGCCAGTAAATAGTCAGGATGAGATTTCAAGCCGGCGTACCAAACTTTTTCTACGGTGGGTTGATTTTCCAAAAACTCTGCGACGGCCTGTGCGGTCTTGTTTTGCTGTGCCACTCTCAAACTTAAGGTTTTCATACCTCTAATCAAAAGATAGGCCGTGTTGGGGTCGCTCACACCGCCTAACATGCAGACAGCCTCGCGGAGAGG
>PMIV01000108.1 GCA_003158355.1 Anaerolineaceae bacterium | reverse complement strand
CTATGAAAAACCGGTTTTTTTTCAGCGCGATCACAAACCTGAACTTCTAAAAGTTGCTGCCCCATTTCATTTCGTCGTTGCCAATACGGGGATTACAGCATCCACTTCCGAAGCTGTTGCCAGGGTTAGAACGAACTGGCAAAATGACCGCGAGAAATATGAGAATATTTTTTCCCAGATTGGCCAAATATCCCGGCAAATTCGAGAATTTCTTGAATTGGGAAAATTTTGCGAAACAGGCGAATTGCTGACTCAAGATCATACATTGCTCCAGGAAATGGGTGTTTCCTGCCCGGAGTTGGACAAATTCGTGAAAATATCCCTTCAAGCCGGTGCCCTCGGAGCCAAGTTATCTGGTGGAGGCATGGGCGGGAATATGCTTGCAATGGTCACTACCGAAAGTGCCGACCGAGTAGCCGCGGTGTTGGCCTCAAACGGGGCAAAAAAAACGTTACATATCACTTTGCCTGCTTCCGTGGAGGAATAAATGGATCACACTTATTTCTTGAAATTAGGCGGTTCGCTCATCACCNNGGTCATGTGGCTGCCAGCAAATATCACACTCGCGAAGGCGTGAAATCGCCAGGGCAATGGCAAGGCTTTGCAGAAGTATGGCTTGCAGCCAGGGAGCTGAATCAGATTCTGATCGAAAGGTTCGCTCAATTTGGTTTACCTGTGATTAGTTTTCCCCTGTCGGCCGGTGCAGTAACCAAAAACGGCAGCGCGACAAATTGGAATATCCATCCCATTGAAGCCGCACTCCAACACCATCTGCTCCCCGTAGTTTACGGCGATGTTGTTCTGGATGAAACTTTGGGGGGAACCATACTCTCCACCGAGGAGCAATTCGCTGCGCTCGTCCCAGTGCTCAAACCCGCAAAGATATTATTGGCAGGCCGCGAAGTCGGTGTCTGGCAAGATTACCCCGCCTGCACCACTTTGATCGATACGATTACTCCATCCACCTACCCGGCGCTTTCAAAAAATATCATCGGTTCTGCCAGCACCGATGTCACTGGTGGAATGGTTTCAAAGGTTGAAAGCATGCTCTCTCTTATCCAAAAGCATCCCCAACTACAGATACAAATATTTTCGGGTTCAAATGAGGAGGCTATCTTTAATGCACTCAGCGGAGAACAATCAGGAACCATTTTGAGGTCTGATGTTCAAGGAGTAAAAAATGAGATTCGATCGTAAAGTATTCGAATCAATTGAAGACACCAATCTTGCGCCCTATGCGGTCCATGCCAGTCATTCTCAGGGCCGTATCTATCCCGAATCGGAACCCGATTACCGCACTTGCTTTCAGCGCGATCGCGACCGAATTTTACATACAACCGCTTTTCGCCGTCTGGAATATAAAACCCAGGTTTTTATTAATTTTGAAGGGGATTATTACCGCACCCGCCTGACCCATACACTGGAAGTTGCCCAGATCGGTCGCACGATTGCGCGGGCGCTCGGAGCTAACGAAGATCTCACTGAAGCAATTTGTCTGGCCCACGATCTCGGGCACCCACCGTTTGGACATTCGGGTGAGTCCACCCTGAATACGCTAATGAAGGATTTTGGTGGATTCAACCACAATCATCATTCCTTCCGTATCGTTACCGAAGTTGAAAAACGCTATCCCGAATTTCCCGGCCTCAACCTTTCATGGGAAGTATTGGAAGGGATCGTTAAACACGAAACAGCCTACGACAAATCGGACGCCAGTAATTTCAACCCAGAACTACGCGGCGATTTGGAAGCTCAGATCACTAATGTGGCTGATGAACTCGCTTACACTTCTCACGACCTGGACGACGGTTTGCGCTCGGGATTAATCTTCCCTGAAACCCTTGATGACATAAAACTCTGGCAAATGGCAGCAGCTCGTTTTCAAAAACAAGGGGGACAAATTGATGACTTAATACGTCATCAGATCATCCGTGAATTGGTCGGCATAGAAGTCAACAGTATGATTAATGATTCTGCCAACCGGATTGAGAAATCTGGGGTAAAATCCTTGCACGAGTTACAAACGCTCTCTTACAATTTGGTTGGTTTTGAAGAGGAAATGAAAGAAAATAACAGGATTCTCAAAGAATTCCTCTTTAATAATATGTATTGCCACTATCGCGTGGTACGCATGCAGAAAAAAGCCGAGCAGGTCTTAACTGCTCTGTTTAAAGCTTACCAGGGAACCCCCATCATGCTCCCTCCGCAATTTCAGGAACAGATTATTGACAAAGGAAAAGAGAGAACGATTTGTGATTATTTGGCTGGCATGACCGACCGTTTTGCAATCGAAGAGTATCAAAAACTGTTTGATCCTTCCTTCTTGCCTTAACCGGGATTAAAATAAGCCGGACTTAATAGTAGAAAACCAAACTGGAGTTTGAATGAACAAACCATCGTACCTTACCCAAGAAGGCGCTGAAAAACTGAGGCAAGAATTTGAATACCTCAAAGGCCCGGCGCGTGACGATTTGGCCAAGCGATTAAGGTTGGCAATTCAACAAGGTGACCTCTCAGAAAATGCAGATTACATTTCTGCCAAAGAGGAACAAGGCTTCCTCGAAGGTCGTATTGTTGAATTGACCTCAATATTAACCAACATTGTCATTATCGATGAAAGTGGAAGTAAAAAAGAAAAAGTAGATGTTGGTACAAAAGTAACCATTCAAGAAGATGATTTCCCAGAAGAGACGTATTTCTTGGTTGGTCCGCAAGAAGCCAATCCAAGCAAAGGGCGTATCTCGCACAATTCCCCCATTGGTGAGGCCCTATTGGGTCATAAAGTCGGTGATTTGGTCGAAGCAGTAACACCCAGCGGGCCAATTAAACTGAAAATTATTCGCATCGAATAGATAAAACAAAAACCCCTCGCGGGGTTTTTGTTTTATCTATTACTTTATTCTTATTTTGGCCAAACGCTCAATTCTAGTGTCAACCGCTCAAAATAACTTCCAGCCGGCAGGGCTCCTTGCCCATAGACAAGCTCAATTACTTTTGCCTGCAATTGCAAAGAAGGAGTTTCCAGCAGGATTTGTTGCCCTGGCTCAATCAACACCGGCTCGCCTTTGGAGGCCATCCGTTGCCGTGTGGCAGGATCGTTCATTGCTCTGGCACTCATCAGAACTTTTGTGACTGTTTGCGTATCGTTCTTGTCAAAAAGCCAGACTTCGAAAGCAGAAACTTTTTTGGGATCACCCACGCCGACAATATCAGAAATTCCTACACCGCATTCACCCAAAAAATCACCTTTGGCAGTGTCTATGCTGAATGAATCATCGTAAAGGTCATCACCGATAACATAAGTGGTCATAAAATGAGCCGCGGGCACATCTGAGACAGCCGCAGTCGTTTTACTGGGCTGAGTGTAATTCTGGGTAAAATCGGGCTCTTCCAACGGATTTTCAAAATCATGCATATTTGATGTTGGAGGAATTTGTTCTTTGGGTTTGCGGTTCTTGAAGAAGAACATATAGATAAGCAAACCGCCAATCCCAAGGAAGAGCACACACAAAATTCCTGCCAGGATACCAGGTAGTCCGTTCCCGCTGCTTTTCTTCGTTGTAGAAGTTGCAAGGGTTGGCAAACCACCCGTGGTCGAGCTAACAGCAGTCGGGACAGTGGTGTTTGTGCCCGAAGTCGCAACAGTTGATGTTTGTGGAAGTGCTAATAACGCTGTCTTTAATGAGAGGACTGTCTCATCTGTGGGAGCATAAGAACAACCTCCTGTTTGTAATGAATCCAGGGCAAAGGCTGCATCCTGATTGCTGAGGCCCATTGAATCCAGACGTGCTGAGGCAAGTGCGGCATCCGGATTTAATTTATATGAGTCGACGACCATGCACAGGTACTGCGCCTTGAGATCCTGGCGTAAATAACTGGCATCCGCATCTTTCCATTTTACTGGCCATAACCCCCAACCCAGCAACGGCAGACCAATGATCAGGCCAATGATCAGCCCGGCAATACCGGTTGCTAAAGGGTTTTTCATAAGGTTTCGGATCTTTTCCATAGTCAACTCCTAAATAATTCCGCAAACAGATCAATACACATCATTGTAGATGAATATTAGCGATCTGGCAAACCGATTATCAAGAGAATTAGTTGCAATATTTATACCTATTCTTGAACGGATTCGCCAATTTGCTCAACCAGGAAAGTTTCTTCGCAATCCATACATTGCAGTTCTCGTTTATTTGCCATAACCAGTAATCCACCACATTTTGGACAAGGAGTTGCCACCGGCCGTTTCCAGGATGTAAAATCACAGGCTGGATAATTTGCACATCCAAAGAAAATACGTCCCTTGCGGGTCTTGCGCTGCACGATCTCGCCGCCGTCCTTTGGGCAAATGACGCCGATCTTCTCAAGGAATGCTTCTGTATACCTGCATTCCGGGAAATTACTGCAGCTAATGAATTTTCCAAATCGGCCCCAGCGAATGACCAGGTCATGACCGCAATTTGGGCAAGCCCGACCTACTTTTTCCAACTCAGCTTTTTGCACCGGCATTTCAGCTTGAGCCTTCTTTACCTGAGGTCCAAACTCTCCATAAAAATCACGGATAACATCACGCCATGCGCCTTGCCCCGAAGCCACCTGATCCAGGTTAGCTTCCATGCCAGCAGTAAAATGCAAATCCACGATTTCAGGGAAGTGGTCGACCAGCAAATCATTGACCAGAATTCCCGTCTCAGTTGGAGAAAGACGCTTGGCTTCACGAATTACATAACCGCGCTGCTGGATAGTGGAAAGGATGGGAGCATAGGTTGAAGGCCGTCCAATTCCATTTTCTTCAAGCACCTGTACCAGCGAAGCCTCTGTATATCGCGGAGGCGGTTGAGTGAAATGTTGTTCCGGCAATAAACGCAGCAACTGCTGCTTTTGGCCTTCTTCCAAACCAGCCGGAATTTTTACATTCTCATTATCTTCAGGTTTCAGATCTTCATCCAGAGCTTCTTCATAGACAACCAAGAATCCAGGGAAACGGAGTGTGGAACCGGAGGAACGGAATAAGTATTGGTGCACCTTTCCGGCAGCAGTTATTTCGACTGAAAGCGTGTCATAAACAGCAGTTTCCATTTGAGAAGCCAAAAAACGCTGCCAGATCAGTTGATACAACTTGAATTGTTCAGGGGTCAGAGATTGTTTCACCTTATCCGGTGTTCGCCATACAGATGTTGGCCGGATGGTTTCATGCGCTTCCTGAGCAGAAACCGCACGTGTTTTATACTGCGGAGCAGAAGAGGGTAAGAAATCTCCACCATACTGCTTTTGGATAAAATCACGACTCTCTTTTTGGGCCAATTCAGAAACATTGGTCGAATCAGTACGCATATAAGTAATTAAACCCGCTGTTCCGCCTTCGCCAGTATCCAGACCTTCGTACAATTGCTGGGCGATCATCATCGTACGGCGCGCGGTGTAACCTAGCTTGCGGGAGGCTTCTTGCTGTAACGTACTGGTGATAAACGGTGCTGATGGTTTACGCCTGCGCTCGCTCTTTTTAATCTTTGTGATCGTAAATGGCGCTGTTTCGATCTCTCCAAAATATTGGTCTACATGCGCTTTGTTGGAAAGATCCGGGTCCTTTTCATCGATCTTAGCAAGGCGGCTTAGGTACGCCTGAGCCTTTGTCTTGGGTGTGATCTCCGCTGTAATGGACCAATACTCCACAGGAATAAAAGCGTCGATTTCACGTTCCCGTTCAACCACTAGCCGCAATGCAGCGGATTGCACACGTCCGGCCGAAAGTCGGCTGCGTACTTTTTCCCACAGCAACGGGCTGATGGAATACCCTACCAAACGATCAAGAATGCGGCGAGCCTGCTGTGCATCCACTAAATTCATATCAATCTGGCGCGGATTGGCAAAAGCCTCGTTAATAGCTGGTTCGGTGATCTCATGGAACACTACCCGATGATAAAGTTTCGGGTCGATCTCGGCAGCTTCAAGTAAATGCCAGGCAATGGCTTCCCCTTCGCGGTCAGGGTCTGTCGCCAAAAAGACTTCTTCGGCTCCTTTTGCCAGCACCTTAAGTTCTTTGACGATCTGTCGTTTCTCATTAGGAACCCGATATTTCGGTTCGAAATCATTATCCACATCCACGGATAATTCAGAACGCAGCAGGTCGCGTACATGACCCACCGAAGCTCGTACAGTGTAGCCTTTGCCCAGAAAACGCCCGACCGTTTTGGCTTTTGCTGGCGATTCAACGATCACCAGTTTGCCGCTGCGCGGCTTTTCTTTTTTGGCCAGGGCAACCATGCCTTCATGTGCCGGAGTTCTCCCAATACGATATACCTTGGTTCCACAAACACTGCATGTACCAATAGTGACCGGTGTGCCATTTTTGTTAAAATCTGCCACCGGTTGGTTAATTTCACGTTTTGCCTTACAGCGAACACAATAAGCTTCCACAGAGACCTCTCCTATAAGAAAGGGGTTAGGTGATGTTCTTTTAGGTATTTCACAAGATCCTTCACCCTTTGGCTTTCACCCCTTTGACAGATCAGTAATGCATCACCCGAATCAACAATAATTACGTTCTCCATCCCAATTGCCACGATCAGGCGATCTGGGTTTGTTGAACATATCAACGAATTATTGGTTTCGAGCCCGATCTGGTGCGCATTAATGATGATATTTCCACGAGCATCTGGTTCAACAACATCAAAAAGTGAATCCCAACTCCCTACATCATTCCATTGTAAATCACCTGCGGGAAGTACCACACAATGATCAGACTTTTCCATAATACCATAATCAATCGTTTCGGGAATAATGCTTTGCCAAATTTCTCGAAAGTATTCACTGCTATGATCGCGGCCGATCTCTTTACGAATTTTTGAAAGCTTAATGGATAAATCAGGCATGAAAAGCTTGATCCGATCCAAGATCACATCCACTTGCCAGATGAACATTCCCGAATTCCAAAAATATCCACCTTTTTCTAAAAATACCTGAGCGGTTTCTACATCGGGTTTTTCTTTAAATTCTTTGACGTCAAAAACATCCAACCCTGCAAATTGACCAATATTCGCGCCACTCTCGATATAGCCATATCCGGTTGCAGCATAAAGTGGAGGAATTCCCAAAGTAACCAGGTGCCCCTTTAGAGCCACCTGGTAACCAGCCCGCAAGACATTCTGAAACGTATTTACATTCTGTATATAATGATCCGCAGTCAAAACTACCATCACCCCTTGCGGATCGATCTTCTGAATTGCAGTGGCTGCCATGGCCACCACAGAGGCTGTTCCGCGCGGCATTGGTTCAATGAGAAAGTTCTCAGTAAGTAGCTCTGGGCATTGCAAATGCAATTGTTCCGCCTGGTCCGCTACAGTGACCACATAGATATCTTCAGGCGCAAATAACCCATCCAAACGGTCAACCGCGATCTGGAATAAAGTTCGTTCTCCTACCAGGTTCAAGAATTGTTTGGGTTTGTCTTTTCGAGAGAGCGGCCATAAACGGGTACCCCCGCCTCCGGCCATGATTACAGCATAATAGTGTCCTGACATTTAATTAACCTTATAAGTAGCTTTTTGTTCTCGAGCCGCAACGTAGTTCATTCCACCCACATGCGTGACCAGTCCTTTTAGTTCCATCATCGTGAGTGTAGCTGAAACTGACTGGATAGGCAAGCCCGACAAATTACATATTTCATCAATGTATTTCGGCTCCTGGGATAAATATTGTAAAAGTTTCTTCTCATCCTGAGTAGCGGTGATGGATTTCCGATTCGCTTGCTTTTCGGGAATGTTTTCCAATTTCAATACTTCCAGGATCTCGCTCATACGTAAAAGCGGGCGGGCACCTTCTTCGATCAGATGATTGGTGCCTTCGCTTTGCGGTGTAAGTATACTGCCAGGGACGGCAAACACATCCCTCCCCTGGTCAACTGCAAATTTGGCCGTGATCAATGCACCGCTGGTCTCACCTGCTTCAACAACAATCGTTGCCAGAGAGAGACCGGCAATGATGCGGTTACGCGGTGGAAAATTTGTACTTTCCGGTTGAGTTCCCATCGGGTAATCACTGATCACTGCACCTTGAACGGAAATCTCCTCAGCCAGTTTGCGGTGCTCCGGTGGGTAAACCACATCCACACCGCTGCCTAACACCGCAATCGTGCGGCCTCCGCTCTGTAAAGCCGTTTGGTGCGCAATGGCATCCACGCCCCGCGCCAGTCCGCTGACAACTGTAATCCCATTTTCCGCCAAAAAACGGGCAATTTCTGAGGTTACCTGCCGGCCATAAGGAGTAATCCGGCGCGTACCCACAACAGAGACAGCCCAATCATCTTCAACATTAATCGATCCTTTGGCAAAAAGGACTGGTGGAGGTTGTGCAATTTCTTTTAATCTTTTTGGGTAAATATCATCGTCCCAGGTGTAAACTTGCACGCCCTGCGATGTGATCTTTTCCATCACTTTTTCAAGGTTCACACTGCTGCGCACCTGAATAAAGTTTTCAACCACACGAGCCGGCAGACCAGCCGCAGTCAAACCACTTGCCGGGGCATCCCAGGCAATTTCCAGACTGCCGTAATAATCTAAAATATTTTTCATGCGCACAGAACCAATTCCGCGCACCAAATTGAACCCTACCCAGTAAGCCTGTTTCTCCATCCCCACTCACTTATTCCCAGATCGGCAGCCTGACGGTGATCACCTTTTTGTCGCTGTCTACTTTCAAGATCACTGACTCAATTGCAGGAAGCAAGATCTCGTCATCAGCGCCTTCATTCTTGACCACGTACACATCATTTGCCCCGGTGATTAAAACTTCCACCAACTGGCCTACAGATTCACCTTTTTCATCAATTACGTGCATTCCCAACACTTGATGAGGGTAATGCTTGCCTTTAGGGAGGTCTTCCAATTGTTCTGGTTCAAAATAAACGAGCTGGTTGCGTAAATGACCCACTTCATCACAATCATCCAGCCCTTGAAATGCTATTAAATAATTCTGGTCCATTTTGCGAACAGATCGAATTGTGTAAGTGTCTTTTTTCTTGCCGACCAGTAACTCTTTCCCTTTTTTTAAAACAACCATGTATTCCGGGAAAGGTTCAAAAACGACTTCTCCCATTACACCATGCGGCTTGCGGATCTTTCCAACGGCAATGGACAAAGGCTCGCCGGATTGGGGCGAGCCTGATTTTCGAACTTTTACTTCGTTAGAGCCCAGACTTTTTGTCATCGAGGTTCAACAACGTCCAGCGAAGCTTGTTTCCCTTCACGCGCCGAAGCAACCCGCAGCAAAATGCGCATGGCATTTGCAACACGGCCGCCCTTACCAATTACACGCCCCATGTCTTCTTTTGCGACATGCAATTCGAGAGTCTCGCGGCCCCCATTGTGGTTTTGATTAACCACAACCTGGGAGGGATCATCGACAAGTGACAATGCAATGTACTCGATCAGTTCTTTCACAGTTCCTCCTCGAGTGATTCGAGAAAAGCCTTATGCTTTAATTGCATGCTTTTCGTATGCAGCTTTGGCTTCTACTAAAAGGCCTTCCAGAGCTTCGCCTTTTTTGAAGCGGTCAAAGCGGTCGATCAAGCCCACTTTTTGGAAGATCCGGGTAACCGATTCACTGGGAACCGCACCGTTCTTCATCCAACCGTAAACTTTTTCTTCTTTGACTTCAATTGTGAATGGGTCTGTGGTTGGATTGTAGGTGCCGACAATTTCCAAAAAGCGACCATCGCGGGGGCTTTCAACATCCGCAACTACGATACGATAACTTGGCTGGTGTCGCATTCCAGTTTTGCGTAAACGAATTCTAACCATCGAGCACTTCTCCTGTTTAATTTCTAAAATGATCAAAAATTGATGTGACCACAAAAACTCCACTTTGGCGAGGGCACGCTGAAGGGGGCGCTATCCGCCGTTTCATTTTTGATCACTTGAACATACGAGAGATTCCTCTCCCGCCTGTTTTCTGAAAAGTTTTGATCAAACGCTGCGCATCGCGAAACTGTTTGATCATCCGATTGACATCCTGCACATCTGTTCCTGATCCTCTGGCAATTCGTCGTCTTCGTGATGCATTGAGAAGATCGGGTTCACGCCGTTCTTTCAGGGTCATTGAATTGATGATCGCTTCAGTCCGTTTGAGCTGGACTTCCGCTTCTTTAGGATCGACATTCTTGGCAGCCTGCCCCATACCACCGGGCAGCATATCCATCACCTGTTGCAGTGATCCCATTTTTCGCAGTTGTTTCAACTGTTGTGAATAATCCTCAAGAGAAAATTGCCCCTTGAGCATTCGATCTGTCTGTTCTTTTTGTGATTGCTGATCGAAAGCAGCTTCCGCTTTTTCAATCAATCCAATCATATCACCCATTCCCAAAATTCGCGACGCCAATCGCCCCGGATCGTAGGTTTCCAGTGCTTCCACACCTTCGCCCACTCCCAGATATTTGATGGGGACACCGGTAACGCTGCGCACAGAAATTGCCGCACCGCCGCGGGCATCGCCGTCCATTTTGGTCATGATCAGACCGGAAATTTTTATTGCGTCGCGAAATCCTTCAGCGATATGTAAGGCTTCTTGCCCGACCATCGCGTCAACAACCAAAAGGGTTTCACTCAGTTTCACTTTTTTAGCGATGGATTGTAATTCATCCATCAGGGGCTGATCCAGTTGAGACCGGCCAGCGGTATCGATGATTACCACCGTGAAGCCGCCTTTTTGGGCCTTATCGAAAGCACGTGCAGCCAGTTCAGGTGGTTTCAGCGCCGGATCGGTTGTAACTTCAACACCAATCTTTTCGCCCAGCGTTTGCAATTGTTTTACAGCTGCAGGTCGGTAAGGGTCACCGGCAACCAGCATGACGCGTTCACCCTCAGCGCGTAATTTTCGAGCCAGTTTGGCAGCCGCCGTGGTTTTACCAGAGCCCTGCAGGCCAACCAACATTACTGCAACGGGTTTTACACCGCTCAGATTTAGTTTCTGCGGTTCGCCCAGCGTTTTAATTAATTCTTCATGAACGATCTTGATGACTTGTTGCGCCGGATTGAGCGCCTGTGAAACTTCTGCGCCAATGGCCCGTTCGCGTACGCTGGCTGTGAACTCTTTGACGACGCCGTAATTAACATCCGCTTCGAGCAGCGCCAGGCGAACCTCGCGCAGCATGGCATCCACATCTGCGGCAGAAAGTTTGCCTCTGCGCCGCAGTTGTTGAAAAATGTCGTTTAATCGTCCAGTCAGATTCTCGAACAATGCGCTGATTTTCCTTAAAGAATATCCGCCCATATCAGACGGTCAGTGTCGGATTTTAGCCCGGATAGGTGTAAAGGTCAAGGAAAAGCCAATAAACCTCTCTAAAAATGCACGTTGAAGCTTACATTTTAGATCCTTTTTATGCAACCAAATCTAATTCTCTGGGTTAATCAATCATATTAATGGTTATTGGAGATTGAAATGTCTAAAGTAATGGTTGTAACCGATAGTACTGCCAACATACCCGTTGAATTGTTAACTGAATCCCCGATTCGGGTCCTGCCCTTACACCTCATCTGGGGGAACGAAACCTTACGAGATGGTCTGGATATCAGTCCCATTGAATTTTATACTCGTTTGAAAACCGCAAAAGAAATGCCAAGCACTTCGCAAGCGACTCCCGCTGAGTTTAAACAACTTTATGCCCAATGCCTAGACGAAGGTTATGAAATTTTAAGTGTGCATATTTCCGCAAAATTGTCCGGCACAATGGATTCTGCCATCCAGGCACGCCAAAGTTTTAAAAGCAGCCATATCGAGTTAGTAGATTCTCAAAGCGCCAGCATGGCAATGGGATTTCAGGTACTGGCCGCGAGCAGAGTTGCTGCTGTGGGTGGATCGCTCCAGGAGTGTAAAACAGTAGCTGAAAAAGCCCGTCAGAAAACGGGAGTATATTTTGCCCTGAACACGCTCGAATTTCTGAAAAGAGGCGGCCGCATCGG
>PMIV01000256.1:7561-24696 GCA_003158355.1 Anaerolineaceae bacterium | reverse complement strand
CCTACACAATCATCCAGAAGTGGGGATGGTCTATAGCGACCTCAATTTTATTGATGAAAATTCTCGGGTGATCGGTAAATTTGCTGCGGCACAAACTGACCTGGCGCGTTTGCAGCGCGGATACGTGCACATTCCTCAGCCCGCGGTATTTTTCAGGGCCGAGTTGTGGCAGCAGGTCGGGCCGCTGGACCCCAGCTTCTTTTTCGCGATGGATTACGACCTGTGGGTACGGTTGGCACGAGTCAGCCGGCTGCAGTATCTGCCCGGACCGGTATGGGCGAATTTCCGTCTGCATGCCGGCGCCAAGACTATCGATGCGGATGCGCGCTGCTGGCCGGAGATGCTGCGCGTGCATTACCGCGACGGCGGCTCCCGATTTGCACCGATCGTAGGCAAGTATTATTTGCGAAAATTGGCAGCGCCACTATTAAAATGGCGGCTGCAAAAAAAGTTCTCCGGTTCCTCCACAAAATAGAAAGAGGCTTGCAATACATGAACGTCGCTTTAACCGGGCCATAGAACGGCTACGTGACCCGGATCGGGTGGAACGCATGGAAGTTGCCCGCGTGGTTGATCTGACGTTTTCAGGATTAGAAAATGTTTCGTCCGTGCTGGATATTGGTATGGGGTCGGGGTTGTTTGCCGAAGCTTTCGCAGCCAAAGGGTTGCGCGTCGCCGGAGTAGATGCCAACCCGGAGATGATCCCTGCTGCCCAAAGTTTTGTCCCTCAAGTGATATTTAAGGTTGGCACTGCTGAAGAACTTCTGTTCGCAGACGGCGAGTTTGATGTGGCATTCATGAGCCTGTTATTGCATGAGACCGATGATGCAGCCAAAGCAGTGCAAGAAAGCCTTTCGTGTCTGCCAGAGGCGCCTGGTCGTGCTGGAGTGGCTTTACGAGGTACAGGAGATCGGTCCGGGAATGGAGGAACGCCTGCCTGCCGCAGAGGTTCAAGCCTGGGCGAAAACAGCCGAATTTTTACCTGTGAAGAAACCCGTTTAAAGAAGTTCATACTTTATCGGTTCAACAAGTGATTTACAGAAACCTGCAGGAACAAGATCATTTTTCGACTTTGTCGATCTTGATCTCGGCCAGGAGGCCAATCTCGGCCAGCGCCTGGCGCAACGGTTCAACGCTGCCCGGTTTTACGAGGACTGTCTTTGGACTGAGCACCTCGGCGATGCAGCGCGCGATACGCGGCGTCTTTTGCAAGATGGGGAGCAGATCCGGTTTTTCCAGCCGTAAAAGCAACGCAGGTTCCACCGTTAACTCAACCCCGTATTTTTCCCAACGATCCAGAGCGTCTATGATTGTCTGCGGCAGGTTCTTGACTTTTGATTGCTGCAATAATTGGCTGAGCTGGGTAGGCCGCAATCCCTGGTCAGAAGCCTGGCGCAGCGATTCTGTGCTGATGCGATATTTATTCTCAGACTTGCTGCCGGTGACAGGTTCGCAAAAACGGGCCAATTGATAACGCAGCGCACGCGGAACCTCTCGGGTGACCAACAATGTGCCGTCCGAAGAAACTGTAACAACGCCATTCTCGTTGTCATTGCTCACGGGCGGCTGACCTTTCAGTAAAAGACGGCCGCTGGCTGAGATTCGAAAAGAAAGCGGGGGGCTGTTTTTTTCCGCCCTGGCAATATCAACTACTCCCAGCCAATGGAAAGGGCCGCCGATCAAATAGCGGATCAAGGCGCCATCTACCTTCTCCCAATTCTCAAAACCACGCAAATGGGCCTGCGTTTTCTCATCACGAATGAACCAGGAATCGTAATCACCTGCCGGACGTTGGAAATCGGGGGTTTGCGCTTTAAGCTGGCTCAACAAAGAGGGGATGCTCCACCAGATGGTGGGGTCGAGATGGGTCAGAATTCCCATAAGCAAATTGCGCGGGAGAAGGGGATCGTTTGTCCAGTTACCATCGCAAACCAGCCCGGGCAGCATGCAAAGGTCATTCATTAACTTGCTTTGCAGCCAGGTCTGAAAAAGGGTGAGAAGTGCCTCCCCGCGAGTAGCAGAGAGGAATTCCTTTACTTTATTGGGTTCTGGCAACTGCCCCGATGCGATCAATCCCGTTTGTGATAGTATTGCAAACAAGAATTGCCGGTATGTACCGCTAGAAGGCAAATGGGTGTTTTCCAGAGGGCGATTCATGCGCAGCGCTGCCAGCAATTCCGTGGCATCATCCAGAATTGCATCTGTGGCCAGATCCTGAATTTTTCTTTCTGCTTCGGCAGCGGGGCGGGGAGATAAAAGAGCTGCTTCGGGATTGCCTGCATGAAGAAGTGTGAGAAATTCGTCTGGAATGTAAACATATTCTTGCGGTTCACCAGATAAGTTGAGAAACACACGCCCGATCAACCCCCGGTACCACAGGACTTCCACCGGGGATACAGGTTTCAGATCAGGATTTTCGCGGGCGCGTCGAGCTAACCCAAAAGTCCGCAGTTCGCCGAATTCGCGGGTGAAAATGGCCCAGCTTTCCCGCCCCTGATGTGAAAGTAGGCTCCCCCAGGCAGTTTGAGCTTCTGCAGGGAGGTTTTCGAGCGTTTCTTGTAACAGCGCTTCTTGCTGCATCAGGGATGCGATCTCTTTTACGGCTGCAGAAAAACTTTTGGCAGCCAAATCGAGTTTCCAGGTGCGCGCAATACGTTGCAAGAAATCCAGATCGGTAGAACGAAGTGTTTGGTTAAGATCGGGCATGGTGAAATCAATCCTGCATTGATTATATCGAATGATTTTGATACTGATAACCAAAGAAGCACAAAGGTTTAATTGACGTTACTCTTTCTTATAAGTATAATTTCTTTTACCCTGGCTATTTCTAGGGAAGGAATTTCATGGCCTTAAAAGGCAATCTGCGAGATTTTTCTATTACGCAATTATTGAATCTGATCAACCTGGCAAAGAAATCAGGTGCTTTATATATTGAAGGACCAAGTGATATTGCCCAGGTATTTTTCCGTGATGGAAAACTTACTTATGCGCAAATTGGTCAGCAAGAAACCAGTCTCCTGCAGCTCTTACTTGAGGCGAATAAAATATCCCAAACCCAATTTAACCTGCTCACCGTGCGGACAAATAATTTGAGCGACAAAGAAGCAGGATTGTTATTTGTAAATAGCGGTTATGTTAACCAAAGCGAAACTTTCAAGGTCATTGAGGATTACCTTTCGGGCATCATGCGGTCCCTTTTTACCTGGTTGGATGGGTATTTTCATTTTGAACAAAATGAACTGCCACCTGCAGAGAAGATACCGGTCAGATTGCCACTCGAAAATTTAATTGTTGAGGGCGCAAGGAAAATCCAAGAACTTGATGAACTAAGGGCTGAAATTCCTAGTCTGGAGATGGCATTAAAATTTGTGGATCGGCCAGGAATTGATATTAATCATCTCAACCTCAGCCCGGAAGAGTGGCGGGTGATCTCATATGTTAACCCTAAAAATTCAATGCAGCAAATTGCCCAAACTACTAAATTGGATGATCTCCAAATTCGCAAAGTAGTCTATGCGTTATTGCAAGCCGGGTTGGTGGAAATTATCCGCCCCGGTGGAGTTCCCGTAGCACTAAACGGAAAAGTGATTCCTCAGATGAATCATAAAGAGCAAAAATCTTTGGTCGACCGGTTAATTGGACGGATTCGTTCCATTTAACCCTGATAGAGGAAATTAACCATGCAAACTCAGACAGTGAAAATAGTAGTTACCGGCCCATTTAATTCCGGAAAAACAGAATTAATCCGTTCGGTGAGTGAAATTGACGTTGTTTCCACAGAGAAGAAAATCACTTCAGATATCGAGAAGATCAAAGAATCTACCACGGTGGCAATGGATTTTGGACGCATTACAGTAGATGACGATTTGATCTTGTTCTTATTTGGTACGCCTGGACAAAAACGNNTTTAAAGAAGCCCGTAATATCCTTGAGACGTTCCATGCATATGCACCTACTCCCTATATTGTGGCGGCCAATAAGCAAGATATGGCTGATGCCTGGGATGTGGAAGATATTCGTCTGGCCTTAAGATTGGATCCAGCGATAAAAATCTTGCCCTGCATTGCCAGGAAAAAAAGCACAGTAAAAACCGTGCTGCTCGAATTGTTGTATGCGATATTGGATGAGGTTGAAGGAAAAACAGAGAATTGAGGTGATCAATTAAATGGTTACACAAAATGCGACCGTAATGTTTGGAATTCCCCATTATTTTCGTCTGGGTCTGGAAGAGACAATTGGCCCGGATGAGCTAGAAAAAATCAATGTCCAACTGGCGGGGTTGAAATTGCCCCAGAATGAATTGACGATGGCACAGGTAAAACCCATTCGTCAAAAGTTGGATGAAATTTATGGAACTATTGGAGCCCGTGGAATAACCATGTGTTCTGGAAGGGCTGCTTTTAAGCATTTATTGAGCCAACAGGGAAAGCAGCTTGGTTTTGAAAGTGAGACCTTCCGTTTTTTGCCAGGCCGTTTTAAATTAAAAAAGGGGCTATCTTTATTAGCATCCTGGATGGGCAAGAATTATCAAGAAAAAGTATTTTTAGAAAGCAAAGAGAAACACTGGTTGTTTTCTGTGGCAGATTGTTATGAGTGCACGAATATTAATAGTACCGGAAGTATGTGTGATTTCACCACAGGATTTTTACAAGAATTTTTGACCTGGGCCAGCGGTGGAAAATTTTATCGCATCCAGGAAACAACCTGTCGGGGTAAGGGTGATGAATTTTGCAGTTTCATGATTGATAAAGATCCGGTCGAATAACCAAAATTTTTCCGAGGAATAATAAAAGCAAGCTGAATTTATATCTCAGCTTGCTTTTTTGATAGTTAAAAAAATTGGTAACTTTTATTTGTTGAGTCTTTGCTCAATTATTCGGCGTAACCGCATAGTGCCAATGCTTTAGGCCCGGTATGTACACCTAAAACTGGTGAGACAATGGAGATGATCAATTCTTTTGGGTTAAATTCCTGACGTACTCTTTCGGCCAGAGCTTCCGCTTCAAGTAGGGCTGCGTTGTGCAAGACGGCTATATGCAAGGGACGGGTGGTATCGATGAGTTTGAAAAAACTGGAATAAAGACGTTCGATGGCCTGCCCGCGTGTACGGGAAATATCACCTGCTTCTACGGAACCTGATTCATGGTTGACTCGAATCTGGGGTTTCAAGTGCAACAGCCCGCCAATTAACCTGGCAGCGCCGGCGATCCTGCCGCCGTGAAAAAGATAATCAATAGTTTCAAGCACAATATGATAGTGTAAGTTCTGGCGAACTTTGGTCACTGCTTCCATCATTTGTTGGATATCTCCGCCTTTTTCACGCTCACGGGCGGCGGCAAGGACTTGCCAGCCCAGGCTCATCGAATTTGATTTCGAATCCATTATATGAACAGGAATCGTAAATCCTTCTGCTGCAGTACGAGCTGACCCAATGGTTCCGCTCATGGCGCTGCTGATTGTTATCACCAAGATCTCTTCGGCGCCATCCGCACGCGCTTTTTGATAGACAGATAAAAATTGTTTGGGAGTGGGCTGGCTTGTCGTTGGAAAGTTTGAATCCGCTAACAGCCGGATGTAAAAATCTTCTGCTGTTAATTCTATGCCATCCAAATACTGGTTTTCGCCCCAGACGATTGTCAATGGAACAACATAAATTTTATATTTTTTTCGATATTCTTTTGGTAGATCATTTGTGCTATCAGTTATTAACGCAATTTTTTTCGGCATGAATATTCTCTTTTTTCAAGGATTATAAAAATGATTTTTTGGATGTAAATATGTCTCCAGACATATTTCTTGATTAAATATCAAGAAAGATAAAAGCGCTCCATAGATTAAAAAAAGAGTGCTTTTGAAATTTGTAATTTTATTTTGATTTACTTAAAAGGTAAGATCGCATTTCTTGAAGAGGGATCGATTCATTTTTATTTTCTATAAAAACGATATTGTCTTTTACGCAATAGTACAACTTCATCCAGACACCGATGGCTTTTTCTACTTGACCTTTACTGCCAGCTTCTTGATCTTTTTGGACTTGATATTTTGCAAAGATCTTTTTTCGAAAAATAAAGTAGGCAGCATAGGCCATGACAGCAAACCCGACTGCGAACCAAAACACCCCATATTGGGTAGTAAAAATTTGATAGAGGAAATAAACACTCAAAAATGCCAATGCAAAGGCAACCCAATCCGGATTGATGGCTCGAGTGTTTTGTGTTTCACCCTGGGGAGGGGCAAATGATTCCATCAACTCACGATAATAACGGCTGCCTTTTAGTTTATCTCGTCGTTCTTCCGGAATTTTAGCCTGTAATGCATCTATTACCGGTGCTTCGGCCTTATCTCCACTTTTTAAACGCATCAAACTTTGCATATAAATTTCGCTTACTTTATAAGAATTTTCTGCAACTTTACAAGCCGGGCAGACTTTTATTTTCTCAACCATGGGCAATTCTACCTTTACTTGATAGCAAATGCAAAGAGGGCGATTCCCAGGTTCAACGGGATCCACCAAAAAGTGGACAGTGAGGGACCCAAGAACCGGATGGCCGCGATAACAGCGCCAAAGGTGATCAAAATGATTGCACCGCCAACCATCCACCAATTGCGAAGATGGACACCCAAATGTGCATATTTTATTTCTGGTTTTTTATCGGCGTTTTTCTTTTTCTTGGAGTTCTTTTGAGCAACTGCTGCGTACTGATATTGGGCTTTTTTAATTCTCTGACGTTGAAGTATTGTCAAACGTAAATAGAACAGTAATACGCATACTATGGTAATGATCGTGCCAGCGTCAAAATTCATGGTCTCTTCCTATAGTTGCGAAAACTTAAATTTTAAGGCATTATCTGGTAAAGAGAGGTCTTTGTCAATAGAAATAGTGATCAAGTTCAATTTCATTGTAAAGAATAAAACATTTTAAAGGAATTACCATTTTGATTGTCAGACCATTACATTAATCACTATTTTTACGATATATGATTGCTTAAACTTGAATTTGAATTTTAATCATGCTATCATAATTTTAAGAATTTCTCGATTTTCCTTAAAAAAAGTGTACTGCCTTGATCTCCATGAATAAGATTTTTAAAGCCAAGGTAGTAATTCAAGGAGGACTTTGAATTACAGACAGACTTTAATTCACCTACAGGGCAAAATTGGTTGGGAAGAGCAAATCCCAGGGGTTTGTCTTCTTCAGTCGTGTTTAATCCGCAGTTGAATTTTTGGGTTTCATGCTGATGATCAATGGTATGAAACCTTTCGTTTTATTAAGGGTTACTTTGCAGTAGATACAAGAGACGATTGTTTCTTTGTGATCTAAATTGAGAATTTGGAGGTGGATTTCTAAAAAAAGCCAATTAAACACCTTGTTCTTTATTTTTTCTTCTAATCTAGAATGTTATAAGGAGTGAGAATATGGCGAAAACTACTGAAGCAAAAGCAATTGTAGGTTATTTACCGCAAGATGTTCCACCATTTGGTTCAATGCTTAGCCTAGGTCTACAGCAAGTTTTGACTATGTTCCCCGCTACCGTTCTGGTTGCCATTTTGACAAAATTTGACGTTAGCGTCACTTTGATGGCATCTGGTATTGGTACCATTGTTGCCTTATTAGTTTCTGGTCGCCGCATTCCAATGTATTATGGTTCCAGTTTCAGCTACATCTCTGTCATCATCACAGTCATGAATCTCTATTCAAATGGTTGCTTTGCTGACAAACTGACCACATATTGCCCGGATGGTGTTCGTGTCGTCCAGGTAGGTATTATGGGAACGGCTGTAGTTGAAATCCTCATCGGCCTTTTGATCATGGCGGTTGGTAAAGAGGCGTTGGATAAAGTGCTGCCTCCAGTCATCACCGGCTCTGTGGCAATCATCATTGGCATTGCCCTCGCGGGTACTGCACTCAGTGAAGCATCGTCAAACTGGATCGTTGCCTTCGTTACTTTGTTCTTCACCATCGCCTTCTCTGTTTATCTGCAGGGTAAAGGACTGATCGGCATGCTGCCAATTCTCCTTGGTGCCATCGTTGGTTGGTTGGTAGGATGGGGATTTGGTTTGATTGATTTCAGCAAGATCGCGGCTGCTTCCTGGCTGAGCTTACCAAAAGTAACTTTGCCTGCTTTTACTGATCCGCACGCCTGGGGTGCAGCATTAGGTATCGCTTTGATCGCTATTGCCACAGTGCCTGAATCAACTGCTCATATTTATCAGATGAGCCTCTATATCGATCAGTTAGCGCTCGAAGTTGGCAAGAAACCCATCGAAATCAAGAGACTCGTTGGTTTGAACCTCGTCGCTGACGGTAGCGATGACTTAATCGTCGGGTTCCTGGGTGGCTGCGCTGGAACAAACTACGGCGAAAACAACAGTTTGATGGCAATCACTCGTAACTACTCTGTGGCCGTTTTGATGACCGCCGGTGTAATTGCTATTCTCCTGGGTTTCGTTGGTAAATTGGCTGGCGTTGTCAATACTCTGCCTACCGCAGTCGTGGGTGGTCTTTCCATTTACCTGTTCGGTGTCATTGGTATGCAAGGTGTTGCGCTTATCCAGAGCGAAAAAGTCAACTTGTTTGACCCCAAACAATTGGCTGTCGGTGCTGTCATTCTCGTGACTGGTATCGGTGGCGCGCTGGGTCTGGCAAATGGTTTATATCCATTTGTCATCCCGGTGATCTTCCCGAACGGTATCCCGGCCATTGTTTTTGCAGCTTTCGCTGGTATCATCTTAAATCTGGTGTTCATCCTCATCAAACCATCCTGGTTCGGTGTTGACGAACGCGCGAACATCAACGGGTAATTAAAAATATTTGGCTTCCATCCCTCCTCCGGAAAACCGGAGGAGGGAATTTTTTCCAGCGCGCTCTCTACATAACATCACAAGAAAACGCGTTGAACTCAAAAGACTGGAATAAATATGATCAATCCCCATCCAGGACTCCCAGAATTAGAGTATATAAAACCAACCTCACTCGAAGAAGCCAGCAAATTTTTGGCCGCTCATGCAGGAGAGGCCCGTCCGTTCTCAGGTGGAACGGATTGTTTCGTCCGTTTACGCGACGGTGTTCTTAAGTTGAACTATCTGGTTGACGTAAAGAACCTGGACGGAACAAAAGAGATTTCGTTCGACCCGAAAAAAGGGTTAACCATTGGCGCAGCGGTAACGATGAACCGGGTAGCCGTTAATCCTGATGTCATAAAACATTATTCAAACCTGGTAGAAGCTGTCAACTCAGTTGCCAGCTACCAATTACGCAATCGTGCAACCATCATCGGAAATATTTGCAATGCTTCACCCGCAGGTGATACGATCGGGACCTGCCTAGCTCTAGACGGAGTGTTAAATATTCACGGTATGTCTGGTTCCAAACAAATTCCCTTGAATTCCTTCTTTATTGCACCAGGCAAAACCGTTCTGCAACCAGGCGATATTGTAGTTTCGATTACCTTACCGGTTCCTCCACAGGGCTTTTTCGGAGTTTATAAGAAACTGGGCAGAAATGTCATCAGTGACCTATCCATTGTTGGTGTGACGGTTTTAGGTTACCCAAGCAAAGAGACAGCTTCTGGATATAAATTCAGGATTGCTCTGGCTTCGGTAGCGCCGGTGCCATTCGTGGCAAGCAAAGCAGAAGCAGTTCTGGCCGAGAAGAAGATTACCCCGGATGTGATTAAAGAGGCTGCCCAGGCTGCAATGGATTCGATCACCCCAATTGATGATGTCCGCGGTTCAGCCCGTTATCGTAAATATATGGTCAGAAATTTGACCCGGGAAGCACTGACGGAAGTTTGGTCAAAATTAGGCAAATAGGTGGAAGAACTGGTTCTTTCACTTTAGGAGGTATGTATGGCTTTACAACATATTACTCTCACTGTTAATGAGTTANNTATGACTCTTCTGACAATGCTGCGCGAGAAACTTTCTCTCACCGGTACAAAAAATGGTTGTACTGCCGGTGAATGTGGCGCCTGCACTGTCTTACTGAATGGCGAACCAGTCAATAGCTGCATGGTCCTTGCTGCAGAATGTGATGGCGTGGTCATCGTTACCGTGGAAGGCCTCGCAAAGAATGGAAAATTAAGCAATATTCAGGAGACGATCATCAAAACCGGCGGCGTTCAATGCGGCTTTTGCACCCCGGGCATGTTGATCTCAGCGACTGCTTTGCTTGAACGAAACCCGCACCCGACAGAGCAGGAAGTTCGTACTGCTTTGGTTGGGAATCTATGCCGCTGTACTGGCTATTTCCGTATTGTCGAAGCCGTCAAAGAAGCGGCAAAGATATAGTTCTTCCCCTAAATGGGATTGCAAAGGATAGAGCTTATCCTCTAAGGAGCCGTAATATGGCAAACGAGAAAATGAAAGAAAATGTCTCTAGTCTAATCGGTGCCAGCATGCCTCGTAATGATGTTTACGAGAAGGTGACTGGAACTGCAATTTACACTGATGATATTCAATTTGGCGGAAAGCTTTTGTATGCACGGGTGAAACGCAGCCCGTACCCGCATGCTTTGATCAAAAAAATAGATATCAGTAAAGCAACGGCTTTACCCGGCGTGAAAGCAGTAATTGTCGGGGCCGATTTTCCCAAGAAAATTGGTCTATATCTAAAAGATAAAAATATCCTGGCGATCGATCGTGTTCGTTTTATTGGTGAAGGTGTCGCTGCTGTGGCAGCGATCAGCAATGAGATTGCCATGAAAGCACTGGAATTGATCGATGTCGAATACGAAGAACTTGAGCCTGTATTCGATCCGGAATATGGCGCGACTAAAGAAGCTCCATTGATCCACCCCAAATTGGGCGAGTATGAAGTACCAAACTTCATTTTCCCCGAACCGGGAACCAATATTGCCAACCATTTCAAGATCAAAAAAGGTGACGTTGAATCTGCCTGGGGAAAATGTGAATATGTGGTCGAACGAAAATTCAAAGTTCCGCACATTCAGCATGTACCCATTGAACCGCACGTGGCAGTGGCCATGCAGGATGAGAAGGGTAAGATCATTTTGTGGGCTTCTTCACAATCTCCATTTGCCCAACGTGCCCTTATCGCTGAAACCCTGGAAATTTCACCAACTGATCTGCGAGTGATTGCCCCCTACGTTGGCGGCGGGTTCGGGAGTAAAGCTGGTGTTACCATGGAAGCCATCCCTGTGGCCCTGGCAACCAAATGCAAGGGTTGGCCGGTGAAATTGCTGCTTACTCGTGAAGAAGAATTCTTTACCAACTTCGTGCGCCAGGGACTCGTCAGCCACGTTAAAGCCGGCTGCGATAAAAATGGTCGTGTGCTGGCACTGAAGAACACCATGTATTTTGACGGCGGTGGTTCAACAGAATACGGCGTAAATGTAACCCGCGCCGCTGGTTATTCCAGTTCTGGTCCTTATGATATTGAAAACGTGCAGACCGACTCCATTTGTGTTTACACTAATCATCCCATTGGCGGAGCATATCGCGGATTTGGGATGTCTGAGTTACACACCGGTTTGGATCAGGTGATGGACGAACTGGCTGAAAAAGCAGGCCTGGACAAAGTTGATTTCCTCAAGCTCAATGGTGTTAAAGGCGGCGATACTTTGGATACGGGGATGACGATGCATCCCAATGGTCTGGTGCAATGTATCGAAAATGTTGCCAAAGCGATCAATTGGAAAGAAGTGAAGACACCGAGCTCGCTCAATAAATACCGCGGCAAGGGCATTGCCATTGCCTGGAAAGCCCCGGCAATGCCGCCAAATGCCGGCTCCAGCGCCTGGGTTGAACTGGCAGAAGATGGAAAGATCACCGTCGGTTTGGGCGGTCAAGAGATCGGCCAGGGTACCTTTACGGTCATGGCGCAAATGGCTGCGGCAGCCTTGGGTGTGCCGTATGAAGATGTGCGCATTGCCGGCCCGGTCGATACCCAATACAGCCCCTATGAATGGCAAACTGTTGCCAGCCGCTTGACCTGGAGCATGGGAAATGCCGTGCGCAGAGCAGCCGCCGATGCCCGAAAACAAATTTTGGACCTCGTGGCAGAAGCCTGGAAAGAAAAACCGGAAGATCTGGATATTGTGAATGGCATTGTAGTTTCTTACAAATCTGAAAATGAGACCACGCTCAAGAATATTGGTATCTACGGTATTCCAAAGGATAACAATGAGGGGTGGATTGGCGGCCCGATCATTGGACGCGGCAGTTTTATGCCAACCTATGTCACCAACCTTGATCCTGAGACCGGACAAGGTCCCCGCTCTGTAGTGCATTACACAGTCGGCTGCGAAGGACTGGATATTGAAATTGATAAGTCTACCGGTGCGATCACAGTTTTGAGGGCAGCAGCTTCATTCGACGTGGGTCATGCCATTAATCCAACCCTGGTAAAAGCTCAAATCGAGGGCGGTTTCGTGCAGGGATTAAGTTCGGCAATGTTCGAAGAGATCAAATTGAAGAAGGGCGTCATGACTAACCCCAGCTTCATGGATTATCGCATTGCCACAACTGCCGATACGGATTTCCCATTTGAGACCCCGTATGTTGAAGTTCCGCAGGACGATGGCCCCTGGGGAGCCCGCGGGGTGGGTGAACATCCGATGGTGCCGACGATCGCAGCGCTAGGGAATGCCATTTATGATGCCACTAAACTTCGTTTGATAGGTCCGCCTTATTCTGGGGAAAAGATCTATCTGGCTTTGCTGGATGAAGGGTTAGTGAAGTAGCGAAACAAACATGCCGGATCAACTTTTCCGGCATGTTTCTCATTATTTCGCAATGGTTATTAGTGGGGAAAATTTATGGACGATGACCTGATCGTTCGTAATGGTGTTCTCAGAAATGACATTAAGCAGAAAGTGGATCTTGCGATCAAAGATGGCAAAATCGCTGAAATCAGCCCCAAAATTTCTGGGAAAGACCCAACGGAATTGGATGCTGGAGGCAATCTGGTTGACTGTTACCAGTTGACAGAAATGCCCAAGAAATAATATATTTAACCTGATTAAGTTTCATTTTTAGGTTATAAATGAGATGATTAATGGAGGGAATATTTCCAAATTTCCATTGATTTTGACCAATAAATTGAAAAATCATGGATAATCAATTATCTCTTCAGAACTCGTTAACAAATAAACAATCCAATTGAATATGGCATTATTTCTTTTCAGTGGCCTTCGCCATTGCATTTAAATAGAAGCGTTTCTGTTTGTTAACTGAAGATAAAAAAAACAATCCTCTTTCCTGAAGGTAGATTGTAATTATGTACAGGTAAAAATGAACCAATTAATATAACCTGATATAGAATAGGCGATATTCCTGAGATTGATTTTAATCTTTCTCGGTTTATTTAATTTATTTATGAAAGGAGATGGTCAAAGATAAAACATTTGGGTATCTGTATCACCATCTTTCGACAATTAAAAAGAGGAGAATATGTTTAAAAAGTCAGTAATCCCAGTAATATTTGTAGTACTTATGGTTGCAGCACTTTTGGCTGGCTGCGCCAGTGGCGGAACTACTGGTGCAAGCAGCGGCAAATTAAAAGTATTTGGTGCATTCGCGACCCCCATTCAGGAATCATGGGACGGCGCCATCCACAACGCTTTAAATGCTCAAAAAGCTGCCGGAAAAATCGATTACACCTACACCGAAAATATTGGTTATTCCGGTGATATGGAGCGTATTTTGCGCCAGGTGGCCGAACAGCAAAAACCCGATTTAATCATCGGTGATGCATTTGGTAATGAAGAAGCCGTCCGCGCAGTTGCGGCCGATTTCCCGAAGATCGCATTTGCATTTGGCTCTTCCTACGGCCCGACTGGAACCAATTTATCAGTATTTGATAACTGGATCCAGGAACCCGCTTACTTGTGCGGTATGATCGCCGGCGGCATCACCAAATCAAACACGATCGGTGTTGTGGCAGCCATGCCGATCCCGGAAGTGGATCGTTTGGTAAATGCTTTCATCGGTGGTGCCAAAGAAGTCAACCCCAAAGTGAAAGTATTGGTAAGCTTTATCAACAGTTTCTATGATCCCGCAGCAGCAAAAGAAGCAGCATTGGCTCAGATCGACGGCGGCGCTGATGTTCTTTATGCTGAACGCGACGGCGTCATTGACGCAGCATCTGAAAAAGGCATCTATGCCTTTGGTAATATGGCAGACCAGAATACTCTGGCTCCCAAGACAGTCATCACCGGACCAGTTTGGGATATGGCTCCAACTGTAGAATACCTCATCAATCAGGTAAAAGCCGGTACCTATACTTCTCAGGACCTCAAAGACTTTAGCATGTTCGCCAAGGGCGGCGCCTATCTTGCTCCGTACCACGGCAACGACAGCCTTATCCCGGCTGACGTCTTGAAGAAAGTCACTGACAAAGAAGCAGCAATTAAAGCCGGTACCTTCCGCGTAGATATCAACGAAGCTGAACCAGCAGCAGTCAACTAGAAGAAGAAGGGGACGGTGGAGAATTCAACCGCCGTCCCTTTTTTTAAACTCCGCAAGAAACTGAATACGGGGAAGGATGGATTATGTACGCCATTGAAATGGTTGGAATTAATAAGCACTTCGGGAACTTGCAGGCGAATAAAGACATTCATTTTTCCCTTCAATCTGGAGAAATTCATGCTTTGTTGGGTGAAAATGGTGCCGGAAAAACCACGTTAATGCGCATTCTTTATGGACTTTATCGGCCTGATTCTGGTGAGATTCTGGTGAATGGCCAAAAAACGTCAATCCTTTCACCTAAAGACGCCATCCAGGCCGGGATTGGAATGGTTACGCAGCATTTCACCCTCGTTCCAACCTTAACCGTTGCCGAAAACGTTGTTCTCGGATATACACATTCACAATTGGTTTCACAAAAAGACATCGAAGCAAAAGTAAAAGCTGCCTCAGAAAAATTTGGCATTCATGTGGATCCATCAGTAATGGTGAAATATCTTTCTGTCGGCGAACGACAGCGGGTAGAGATCCTGAAAGCACTCTATCGTAATGCCAAGGTCCTGATCATGGATGAACCAACTGCTGTTCTGGTGCCACAAGAAGTGGACGCACTTTTTGAATCGCTGTTAAAACTGGTAAAAACCGGTCTTTCTGTTATCTTTATCAGCCATAAACTGAATGAAGTAATGGCTGTTTGTGATCAAATTACTGTTTTGCGTGATGGACAGGTCACTGGCACGGTCAAAAAATCAGCAACAACGCAAGTTGACCTGGCAAAAATGATGGTCGGTAGGGATACTTCCGGGATTAGCCGTCAGATTGAACATAAAATTGGCAAACCCATTTATGAGGTCAAAGATCTTAATGCTTTGAGTAATCAGGGGTTAAAAACATTAAAAGGAGTCTCTTTTACCCTGCATAGAGGGGAAATATTGGGTATCGCTGGTGTTTCAGGGAATGGACAATCTGAATTAACCAAGGTTCTGACCGGTTTATTGATTCCAACCAGCGGGTCAGTTTTCATGGATGGTCAGGATCTGACCCATGCTTCTCCCAGTACGATCACCAAAGCAGGTGTGGGACGAACCCCGGAAGACCGCCACGAAGGAATGATAGGCGATCTGACTGTGGCAGAGAATCTGGCCATGGAAGACCTGGATAAATATACCCATAATGGTTTTCTGGACCAAAAGGCAATCGTCAAAGACGCAGAAAAAAAGATCGCAGATTTTCAAATTAAAGCCTCTCCAACAGATGCCTTGCGCAAACTTTCGGGAGGAAACATACAAAAGGTGGTCATGGCGCGGGCTCTTTCGAGAAACCCGAAAGTAGTTATTGCATCGCAGCCTACGCGCGGTTTGGATGTGGGTGCCACTGAGTATATTCGTAAAAAACTTTTGGAAGAACGAAATCGGGGTGCTGCGGTGCTTTTACTCTCCGAGGATCTCGATGAAGTTCTGGCTCTTTCAGATCGCATCGCAGTCATTTATGAAGGCTGCATTAGAGGAATCCTTCCTGTTTCGGAAGCCACTGCTGAAAAGTTGGGTTTGCTGATGGCTGGGACTTGTTAATTCCATTATCTCTGGAGGAATCATCGTGTTCAAGTATAAGATCGTACGTGCTTCTGCTCCAGTCTGGATGCGAACCCTCATCCCGATCGTTGCCATCCTCTTAAGCTTTTTGATCACATCCATTTTTGTGATCATTGCTGGAGCGAACCCATTAGCTGCATTTTATAATTTTTTGATTGTGCCGTTATCGAGCCAATCCTCCGCATTGGAAGTATTGGTTAAATCCACGCCATTGATCCTGACGGGTATTGCGGTCACCTTTGCCTTTACCGCCGGATATTTCAACATCGGTGCAGAAGGTCAATTGTATGCCGGCGCGATCGCGGCGGTTTGGATCGGGATCAACTTTCCCCAACTTCCATCCATTGCGATCCTGCCCATGATGATCGTCGGCGGTTTTCTGGCAGGTGTTTTGTGGGCGCTGATCCCTGCTTTACTGAAGGTATATTTAAAGATCGATGAAGTGGTTACCACGCTATTAATGAACTCGATCATTATGTATTTTGTCAGTTACTTGTTGAATGATTACTGGCGAAATCCGCAGTCGGGGTATCCACAATCGCCAGATATCAGCGCAGCCGCACATTTTGTGCGTTTGATCCCAAAATCACGGCTGCATCTTGGCTTTATCATGGCGTTGCTGGTGGTAGTGATCGTGTATTTCCTCATCAAACGAACCCCGTTAGGGCTGCGCATGCGGGCTTCAGGTGCGAATGCTGCCGGCGCACGTTTCGCCGGGATCAACGTCTCGCGCACAATGTTGACAGCAGCTTTGGTCACCGGCGGCATTGCTGGTTTGGCCGGTATGGGTGAGATTGCCGGTATCCATTTTCATTTGATCGAGGCGCTCTCTTCAAGCTACGGTTATACAGGCATTATTGCAGCTACGTTGGGCGGATTACATCCCCTGGGTGTCGCGCTGGCCGCCGTCTTTATTGGCTTGATCAGTACCGGTTCGCAAACAGTCAGCCTTGCCTTAGGTGTGCCGGTTTATCTGGGAGATATCGTCCAGGCAACCTTGCTTTTAGTTACCCTGGGAATGTTGCTTCTGCAAAATTACCGGATAGAGAGGCGCTAGATGGACTTTATTGTCGGTTTTCTAAATGCAACATTACGTATCGCAACTCCATTGATCTT
>PMIV01000256.1:0-7511 GCA_003158355.1 Anaerolineaceae bacterium | reverse complement strand
GCATTGGCAATGTTTGGATTCAATATTGCTTTTAGCTCGAACCGTGTATTGCCTTCAATCGAGTCTTTCCCACAGATCAAATTATTTGGCGATATTCCGATTTTGGGGACGATCTTTACCCAGTACGGGCTAACCTACATTGCCATTCTGCTAATCCCGATTTGTGCCTGGATCCTTTACCGGACAAATTTTGGACTCAATCTGCGTTCGGTGGGGATGAACCCTGAGGCGACTGACGCAGCGGGTATCAATGTCTACAGGCTGCGTACCCTTGCATTGGTGATCGGTGGTGGGCTGATCGCAGTGGGGGGAGCTTTCTTGTCGCTGGCTCAACTGGGTTCGTTTACCTTTGGCATTATCAACGGCCGCGGTTGGGTTTGCATCGCCCTGATCATTTTTGCCAACTGGGAACCCATCAAAGTCTTCTGGGGAGCCCTTTTATTTGGCGGGGTGTCTGCACTGCAATTAAGGCTGCAGACGACCGGAATCAAGTTCCCGTATGAGGTTTTCCTGGCGCTGCCTTACATTGTGACGATCATCGCGTTGAGTCTCGCCGGGCGAAACGCAACTTACCCGACGGCATTGCTCAAACCATATAAAAGAGAGTAAATATTACAAAAAAAACCGGGCGTTGCTTAAAATCGGACGCTCGGTTTTATTTTTCTGGTAGGAGTTGGCACTTTTTGTTATCATAATAATATGACAATCAACCAAAGATGATGCTATATGTATCACTTGCTTTGTCAGACATGTAAATCTAAACTGGAATATGCAAATATACTTCCCCAACAATATTAATATTGGAGGTTTAAATGGAAAAATCTGCAAAAGATCCCGAAGCTTTTAACCAGAAAATAGGTGAACTTCGAGATCAGATGAAATTGGGCGGCGGGCAGAAACGAATTGATGCCCAACACGAAAAAGGCAAGATGACAGCTCGCGAAAGAGTTGTTGAATTATTGGATGAAGGTACTTTTCAGGAAATTGATGGTTTTATGAAAAATCGCCATTCCGATTTTGGAATGGATAAAGAAAAAGTTCTGGGTGACGGCATGGTGGCCGGTTTTGGTAAGATCGACGGCCGCCGCGTTTGTATTTATGCACAGGATTTTACAGTGATGGGCGGTTCTTTTGGTGAGATTGCCGGGCAAAAAGTGGCTCACGTAATGGATCTGGCGATCGAAGCTGGTGTACCTGTTATAGGATTAAACGATGGTGGTGGCGCCCGCATCCAGGAGAGTGTTTTCAGCCTGGCCGCTTTTGGTGAATTGTTCTACCGCAACACTCAGGCTTCTGGTGTTATTCCGCAGATCAGTGTCATTTTAGGTCCATGCGCCGGTGGCGCAGTTTATTCTCCCGCTTTGACTGACTTTATTGTTATGGCTAAGGGAATTTCAAATATGTTCATCACGGGTCCGGAAGTAATTAAAACTGTGACCGGTGAAGAAGTAGACGCAGAAACTTTAGGTGGTGCCGAAGTACATTCAGCAGTTAGCGGTGTGGCTCATTTTTCGGTCAACAGCGAAGCAGAAGCCTTTACCACCGTCAAGAAGCTGTTGAGCTATCTGCCTTCCAATAATACCGAAGCCGCTCCGATCACAGAAATGACCGATGATCCCTGGCGCATGGACAGCGAACTGGATACCCTGGTTCCGACTGATCCTTCTGCCAGCTACAACATGATCAATGTCATCAACCATGTTTTTGATTACGATTCTTTCTTTGAGATCCAGGCAGCGTTTGCACAAAATGCGATCATCGGATTTGCCCGACTGGCCGGTCTGCCGTTGGGTGTGGTTGCTCAACAACCCGCTTACATGGCTGGCGCTATTGATATCAATGCCGCAGATAAAATGGCTCGTTTTATCCGCTTCTGCGATGCTTTTAACTTCCCGATTGTGACTTTCTCTGATTCCCCTGGTTTCTTGCCCGGCGTTTCTCAGGAGCACGGCGGCATTATTCGCCACGGGGCCAAGATCGTTTATGCCTATTCTGAAGCATCTGTGCCAAAACTGACCGTGATCACCCGTAAGGGGTACGGCGGGGCCTACATTGTTATGGCAAGCAAACATATCCATTCAGATATGGTCTTTGCCTGGCCAAGCGCAGAAATTGCTGTCATGGGCGCAGAAGGTGCAGTCAGCATTTTGTACCGCAAGGAATTGCAGGGCAAAGAAAATGCCGCTGAAGAACGCACCCGTCTGGTAGACGAATTCCGAGAAAAATTTGCGAATCCCTATTTTGCTGCTGCAAATGGTTTTGTTGATGATGTCATTCTGCCGCACGAAACCCGGGTTCGCTTGATCACTGGTCTCGAATTGCTGCATGATAAAAAAGTTCATGCGCCTGCCAAGAAACACGGCTGCATGCCCTTATAGTTTGAACGCGGAGGTGTTTCCTTGAATGGTGATTTTTCGACCGGTTTAATGGTTAGTATCGTTGGTCTTTCGATCACTTTTTTAGCTCTGGCTGTATTCATCGGGGTGATCTACCTGCTAAAACTGCTCTTCCCGTATAAGGAAGCTGCTGCAGAAGGTGGAGAAGAAAAGAGCGAAGAAGCGTCTGAAGGATCAGTAATGGTTGAAACTGCTGACGAAGAAATTGTTGCAGCCATAGCAGCAGTTTCTTATCTGCGTGGGCAAAATGCAGCCAGCACTGTTCCCAGCAGAAACCCGATCTGGACTTTAAAGTAGGGCTTAACCATTCGACGACAAGGAGCTAGAAAAACATGAGCAAGAAGCTAAATGTTAAAGTAAATGGAAATGAATACGAGGTAGAAGTAGGAGACCTCTCTAAGAACCCTGTAGCCGTTACTGTCAATGGAAAAGAATACGAAGTTGAGATTGGTGGGAATCAAGCAGCTTCCACCGCCAAACTAGTTGCGCGGCCCGGGTCTGCTCCAGTTGTTCAAACAGCGCCCGCTCCCGCAGCGGCAGCCGCAGCCGGTGATAATTCAGTCACTGCTCCTATGCCAGGCAAAATTGTAGAGATCTCCGTCAAAGCCGGTGATGAAGTGACCCCTGGTCAATCCGTTTGTTCTCTCGAAGCAATGAAGATGAGGAACATTATCCGGGCCTCCCGTGAAGGCACCATCGCCAGCGTCGAAGTCTCAGTTGGTGATAAAGTCGCTTTTGGCACGGTGCTCGTACGTTACGCGTGAGGATGATATGGACTTTTCTCGAATCCTTGTCTTATTAGATGCGTTCAAAGCACTGCAATGGCAGAACCTGGTTATGATCGCGGTTGGTGCGCTATTGATCTACCTGGCAATTGCCAAAGATTATGAACCTTCCTTACTGCTGCCGATCGGATTTGGCGCCATACTTGCCAACTTGCCGCTCACCGGTGCAACTGAAGCAGGGGGGTGGTTAAAGACATTGTACGATGCCGGTATTGNNAGCACTTTGCTTTTGGCTCTTTTAATGGGTACTTTCATCAAAGTCAACGGTGCTCCCATCTTCAGCTTGAATGAAGCGGCCTCCATTGGCATTATCGGCGCCATTGACGGCCCGACAGCAATCTATGTCTCTTCAAAGCTTGCCCCTAACTTACTAGGCCCAATCACAGTTTGTGCGTACAGCTACATGTCGCTGGTTCCTATTATTCAACCTCCCATCATGCGCGTCATGACGACCAGGGCTGAAAAAGTGGTACACATGCCGTATACCATCAAACCAGTTTCACAGATCGTGAAGATCCTTTTCCCGATCGTGGTGACCGTGGTGGTATCGCTGATCGCTCCAAAGGCATCTCCCTTAATCGCCTCTTTGATGTTCGGTAACCTCATCCGTGAATGCGGCGTTCTGGAAAACCTGAGCGATGCAGCCCAAGGCGAACTGGCGAACCTGGTCACGCTCTTCCTGGGTCTGGTGGTTGGTTCCACCATGAACGGTGTCGATTTCCTTAAACCTACTACTCTGTTGATCTTCGCTTTAGGCCTGCTGGCTTTCGGCCTGGATACATTTGGCGGTGTGCTGCTTGGCAAGCTGATGTATGTTCTTTCTGGAAAGAAATTCAACCCGCTCATTGGCGCAGCCGGTATCAGCGCTTTTCCAATGTCTGCTCGTATCGTTCAGCGGTTTGGCCAGGAATATGATTATACAAATTTCCTGCTCATGCACGCAATGGGCGCCAATGCGGCCGGTCAATTAGGCAGCGTTATCGCCGGTGGTGTGGTTTTGGCGGTAATGGCCGGAATCATGTAGTAAACCCTATCTGAATTGATCTGCCAAGGCTTTTCTTCAGGCCTTGCAGGTAGATCGAAGGAAAGGAGAGACCAAATTGACTGTCAAATCAATCATCAAAACGAGTGAATATCATGATTCGGTAAGCCTCATGTTGGTTGCAAAAGAGCTGGTAAAGTTCCCTGGTGTTCAAGATGCTTCAGTGGTCATGGGGACTGAATCCAATAAGGCATTACTCGAACAATCTGGTTTGTTGACGAAAGAGATCAAAACCGCCACTCCCAATGACCTTATGATCTCAGTAAAAACGGATGGAAACCCGGACGAGGCCCTGGCTGAAGCTGAGAAGCTGTTGAATAAAAAAGCTGCTGCCGGAGATGCCCTTGAATTCCGTCCTAAAACAATTCGCAGCGCCATGAAAACGCTGCCTGATGCGAATATTTGCATTATTTCCATAGCCGGGCGTTATGCCGCTGAAGAAGCCTGGGAAGCGCTGTTCGCAGGTATGCACGTACTTTTATTCAGTGACAACGTCAGCAAGGAAGATGAACTGGCCTTAAAAAAATATGGCCGCGACCACGGTCTATTGGTAATGGGCCCAGGCGCCGGCACGGCCATCCTCAACGGCGTGGCTCTGGCTTTCGCCAATGTGATCCCTGCCGGACCGGTGGGCATTGTTTCTGCAGCCGGTACCGGTTTGCAAGAAACCAGTACGCTTTTAGCAAAAAATGGCATTGGAATTACCCAAGGTATTGGTACTGGTGGTGGTGACGTCAAGAAAGAAATTGGCGGCATCATGTACATCGAGGGTCTAAAAGCATTGCAGGCTGACCCGGCTACCAAAGTGATCTTGATGGTCAGCAAATTGCCGGATGAGGAAGTTGAAAAGACATTACTCGAACAGGTTGCCAAGAGCTCCAAACCCACCGTGATCTGTTTGATCGGCGGTAAGACCCGCAGTGATAAAGTACCGGCGAATGTTACAGTCGTCAGCACGCTTGAAGAAGGTGCGTTGGTTGCCGCTAAATTGGCGGGTGCAAAAATGGGCGATATCAAGGCGAAAATTGCCAGTGAAACCCGGGAAGCCGCCGCTCTGGCAAAACAACTGAAAGCCACGCTCAAACCCGGTCAAAAACAACTGCGCGCCTTATTCTCAGGCGGTACATTGTGCTACGAGTCTGAAGTGATCTGGCGGGACAATTTTGATATGGAAATTTATTCCAATGCTCCTTTGGATAAACATTTCAAAATGAAGGATTCCACCCGCAGTGAAGGCAATGTGGCTGTGGATTTGGGCGAAGAAGAATTCACAGTTGGCCGTCCTCACCCTATGATCGATAATGACTTGCGTATGCGCCGCATTTTGCAAGAAGCAGCAGACCCCTCAGTGGCGGTCATTATGTTAGATGTCGTGATCGGTTACGGCGCCCACCCTGACCCTGCGACAGAACTGACCAAAGCGATTCGCAAAGCAATGGCACTAGCGAAAGCAGCCAAACGCGAATTGATTTTTGTGGCCTCGGTTACTGGTACTGAACAAGACCCACAGGGGCTCACCCGGACAACTGAAATTCTGCAGGCTGCCGGCGTGCATGTGATGAAAAGCAATGCCATGGCTTCACGCCTGGCTGGCTTCATCGTTGCATAACAAACCTTCAGGCTGAGAATTGGAGCGTGAAATGGCTGAAAGAAAAATTCAAGATCTATTTGGGAAACCAATTGAAGTTGTAAATATGGGGTTGGCCACCATGGTTGAGCCTTTAAAGGCTCAAAACGTACCGGTAGCAGATGTTGATTGGCGCCCACCTAAAGATGGCATCAAGCACTTACGTTTCCTCAAAAATGGCCGGTCCATCGATGAGGCGAACGAAGAAGCCGTAGCCCGCATCAAAAAAGCTCGCCCTGTTTTGATCGGGATGGGTCTGGCCAAAGATGTTATCCCCGGCTACAAACCCAACCTGTTCCTGCATGCTGGCCCTCCCATCACCTGGGAGCGCATGTGCGGGCCGGTGAAGGGTGCTGTGATGGGCGCTTTGATCTATGAAGACATGGCAAAAGATGAAGCAGAAGCAGAGAAAATTGCTGCTTCCGGCAAGATCGAATTTGCTCCCTGCCATCACTACCATACTGTTGGCCCCATGGCGGGTGTTGTTTCTCCGCATATGCCGGTGTTCATTATCGAAAACAAGGCATTCGGCAACAAAGCCTACTGCACCATCAACGAAGGCCTCGGAAAAGTGCTCCGCTTTGGCGGTATGGGGCCGGATGTCTACGCAAAATTGAAATGGCTGCAGACTGATCTTTATCCCATTTTGGATGCCGCGATTCGTTCCTTGCCTAATGGAATCGACATTAAAGCATTGATCGCGCAAGCGCTGCACATGGGCGATGAATGTCACAACCGTAACCGTGCGGCCACTTCATTATTTCTGCGCGCAATTGCACCGGCTTTGGCTCGAACCAGTAAAGACAACGAAAGTCTGGCCAAAGTCATTGAATTTATCGATAAGAATGACCATTTCTTTCTGAATCTTTCTATGCCTGCCGGAAAGGCAGCGGTGGAACCTGCTGAAGGGATCGAAGGCAGTTCGATCGTCACTGTGATGGCCCGCAATGGTACGGATTTTGGTATCAGAATCTCATGCATGCCGGATAGATGGTTTACAGCTCCTGCCGGGATGGTTCAGGGCTTATATTTCCCTGGATTCAGCGAAAAGGATGCCAACCCGGATATTGGCGACAGCACCGTAACAGAAACTGCCGGATATGGCGGTTTTGCCATGGCGGCTGCCCCGGCAATTGTCCAATTTGTGGGTGGAACTCCGCAAGACGCGATCGCAACCACTCTGGAAATGTACGAAATTACTTTCAGTGAGCACGAGGGATTTACCATTCCGGTGTTGAACTTTAGGGGGACACCTTTGGGAATAGATATTCGTAAGGTAATGGAAACAGGCATACTTCCGAAGATCAATACAGGCATCGCGCATAAAAATCCGGGGGTGGGTGGAATTGGTGCCGGTATCTTACGGGCGCCAGAAAAAGCTTTTCGAGATGCTTTCGATGCGTTTAGCCAACTTTGTAAGTAATTAATTAGAAAAGGAGAAAACAAATGAAACTAATTGATCTAACTCTGCCTTTGGGAATTCAAACACCCGCATGGCCAACCTATGAGCCGTTGCAAATTAAATACTTCAAACGTCTGGCTCCTAACGGCGCAAATGGTCAGCTTCTTACCCACTCCAACCATCTGGGGACACATCTGGACGGTGAATGCCATTTCTGGACCGCAGGAAAAGATATTGCCTCACTGGATATGGATTATCT
>PMIV01000176.1 GCA_003158355.1 Anaerolineaceae bacterium | reverse complement strand
GTGCGCCCGTTCTACCATATGCGCTATGAGAATGACCCCACATTGACCAAGAGTTTTGATCTGATTGCCAACGGATTGGAAATCACCACCGGAGCACAGCGTGAGCACCGCTACGATATTCTGGCCAAACAGGCCATCGAAAAAGGGCTGCACCTGGAACCAATCCAGTTCTATCTGGATTTCTTCCGCTACGGCTGCCCGCCCCACGGCGGCTACGGTATGGGCCTTTCACGCTTGATGATGGTGATGCTGGGTATGAACAATATTCGCGAAGCAGTGTATATTTTCCGCGGACCGACACGGCTGAATCCGTAACACGAACAGGAATCGTATATGATCACAGGCAAAAACATCAGGCTGCGAGCAATTGAACGGGATGACATTCAAAGGTTTACCCGCTGGATAAACGATGCGGAAGTCATTAAATTCACTTCGCTCAATTTTCCGATCTCAAATGCCATGGAAGAAAAGTGGTTTGACCGGCAGCTTGAGAATGTACCCACACAGGGTCAAATCCTGGCCATTGAAACCAGGGTTGGCAATCAGTGGGTTCACATTGGTACCTGTGATTTTCATGACATCGAACCGGTGAATCATTCTGCTGAATTTGGCATTATGATCGGTGACAAAGAGTACTGGAACAAAGGCTGCGGAAGAGAAACGACCAAATTGATGCTGCAGCATGGATTTGAGGACCTAAACCTCAACCGAATCTATTTATATGTTTTGACAGAGAATTCGCGTGGTATAAAAGCATATGAAGCTGCTGGATTTGTTAAAGAGGGTATACTGCGGCAGGCATTATACAAAAACGGTTTGTATAACGATGTTGTTGTAATGAGCGTGCTGCATTCTGAATGGAAAGGTTTTGAAAGCTAAGGAGGTTGACCTAATGCCGATTTTAAATGTATCGCGACATGAACGGATGAAATATGGTGATATCAAGCTGTATGCCGGAACGGCATGCCCTGACCTGGCAAACCGGATCTCTGCACATATGGGCTTACCCCTAATGGATCGCGATATTATTAAATTTCCCAATGACAATTTATTTGTAAAATTACACTCCAGTGTACGCGGCCAGGACTGCTATGTGATCCAGACTACTTCGACTCCAGTTCACCGCAACTTGATGGAACTGCTCATTTTGATCCAGACCCTACGACTGGATTCAGCAGCTCGTATCACGGCCGTGATCCCATATCTGTGTTATGCCCGTTCAGATAAAAAAGATCAACCGCGCATCCCCATCACAGCCAGGTTGGTCGCAGATATGATCGAAGTGGCCGGTGCAGATCGTTATATGACGATGGACCTGCACGCAGGTCAAATTCAGGGCTTTTTCTCGATTGCCGGTGATGTCTTGACCGCGTTCTACATTTTAATCGATTACCTGAAGGCCAAACGAAAAACAATGAAAGACCCTGTGGTCGTGACCGCAGACCTGGGATTCGCCAAAAAGGCACGCAATTACGCGGTTGCACTGGATGTACCGCTGGCTTTTATTGAAAAACGCCGCATCAGCAATGATTCAAAGGCGCAGGCTCTTTCGGTGATCGGTGATGTGAAAGACCGCGACTGCATTATCGTAGATGACGAAGTGGATACTGGCGGTTCAGTATCGCAGGCAGTCAACCTGGTAAGAGAATGCGGTGCGCGCAACATTTATCTGGTCTTTGTGCATCCCGTTTTCTCATGTAATGCCGCTGAAATTTTGGCAGCCTTGCCGGTAACAGAGTTTATCACCACTGATACCGTTCCCATCCCCAATGAGAAGGTGGAAAAATTCAACGGCCGCCTGACCGTGCTTTCGGTGGCGCCATTGATCGGGGAAGTGATCCAGCGTGCCAATGAAGGTCGCAGTGTGGGCGAGTTGTTCAACGAATAAACATGCGCGGCGTCAGAAATTCTTGACGCCGCGATCTAATTAAACCCTATGCCTGAATTACCCGAAGTTGAAACGATCGTTCGTTCCCTGCAGAATCCCAAAGAATGGCTTCTGGCTGAGGGGCAATCCATGCGCGAACGACCCGGCGTGATCGGCAGACAGATCAGCAGCGCAGCGCTCCACTGGGAACGGACCTTGGCAGTGCCGACCCCTGCAGAATTTCTGCAACATATTGCCGGCCAGACAATACAGAATGTGAGCCGGAGAGGGAAATTTATCGTCCTCACACTTGACGATGAAGTACTGCTTTTTCATTTACGCATGAGCGGAGATCTGCGCGTGGAAGGTCAAAGTGCGCCAGTGCAAACGCATGACCGCCTGATATTGAATTTTCACGATGACTTACGGCTGGTATTCAACGACACGCGCAAATTTGGGCGCGCCTGGCTGGTGAAGGATGCGCAGACGGTCCTCTCAGGGCTGGGACCTGAACCTTTGGAACTAACGATCTCCGGCGCGGCATTATACAAACGCTGGCACGCATCGTCGCGAGCGATAAAAACGCTTTTACTTGATCAATCCATCCTTGCCGGTGTAGGAAACATCTACTCGGATGAGGCATTGTTTCTGGCCGGGATTCATCCACTCTCTGCCGGTAAGGCGCTCTCCATAGAAGACTGTGACCGCCTATTAAGCGCTGTTCGCACGGTATTACAAAAGGGAATCGAGAACAACGGCGCGAGCATTGATTGGGTGTATCGGGGCGGCGATTTTCAAAACCACTTCAAGGTATACCAACGTACCGGTGAGGCCTGTGAAGTTTGCGGCAGCCCAATCCAGCGCCTGGTGATCGGCCAAAGGAGCAGCCATTTTTGCCCGGTTTGCCAGCCGAATAAATATTGACCCCATTTAACTTGACTTGTTTGCGAGTTTTTATTGTATTATTAAGACAATAGACTAACCGGTAGGTTACAACAAGTTTATTGTAGCCGCAATCATTTGTATAAAATGCGAGATCGAATATGCCCGATTCCATTTCCACCCCTCTTCTTCTAGTGTTGGTAGGTGTTGCAGGTATCCTGATCGGCCTGCTCGTTTCAACCATTTTCAAGGGTGATACAAAGCCCAATCCTGATGAGAACCAGCTCCCCAAAAAATATGCGGACAAAGGTTTCGCTGAAGCTGCCAGACTTTTTTACAGCCCAGCAGCAAAAAAAGCGATCACTCAATTGGATGGGGATTTTTACCCCGATTTTGATTCTTTAACCCCAGATCAAAAAAAACGAGTACTGCGCGTTTTACAGGCCTGGCAGGAATGGAGCGCAGCGGCACAGCCCGTACAGGCCGCTGCTCAAAGTGTTGTACTTCCCACTCTGCCTGATGTACAAAGTGAAACGGAGACACTTAAAACCAACCGTAATGTTCCTTTCCAACAGGCTCCGAAAGTAGATCCAAAAAAGGTCGCTGCAGCCGTAGAACCCATCATCGCTAAACCCCTCACAATTTTTGAACAGATCAATGAAATCCTGGATGAGGTGATTGCCAATAGCCCTGAAAAGAACCGGGGAATTCATCTGGTAGATAACGGCCATGAGGGAGTGATCGTCTGGGTGGGGCTCGAAAAATTTAATGGTGTAGAGGAAGTCCCCTACCCGGAAGTTCAGGCATTGATCCGTACCGCAGTAGCACGCTGGGAAGACAAAGTTGAGGAAATGAATAAACTGGGGAACATTAATCCATCAAAATAACGAGCAATTATTTTGTAGATTCATTAAGAAAATCAAAAAAAGACTATTGAGAACAAAACTCAATAGTCTTTTCATTGTGCGGTCATTTATAAATAATCGCGCAATTGTCGTGAGCGGCGCGGATGGCGCAAGCGGCGTAAAGCTTTGCTCTCGATCTGGCGGATGCGTTCTCGGGTGAGACCAAATTTATCGCCAACCTCTTCGAGAGTGTAATTGTGGCCATTTTCCAGGCCGAAACGTAGACGTAAAATACGCGCCTCACGGGGAGGCAGCGTATCGAGTACTTCTTCGATTTTTTCGCGTAACAATTTGGCGTAAGCGCTCTGTATGGGTGTGGGGGTCAATTGGTCTTCAACGAATTGGCCCAATTCCGAATCCTCTTCGTCATCATTGATGGGGCTTTCGAGCGAAAGCGGCAGCCACGAGACGCGTACCATCCATTCCACTTTTGAAAGCGG
>PMIV01000212.1 GCA_003158355.1 Anaerolineaceae bacterium | reverse complement strand
GAAGCCTATGAAGAAGCACGCAAAATGAATATGATCTGGATGGAAATTACTTGCCTCACGCAAAAGATCATCTTTTCGAAAAACAAGAAAGAAGAGTTGGAAGAACGCAAGTTGATCAACAAATATTTGCTGAAGTTAAACTTACAAGCAAACGATAATGTTTTTAAAACACAAATAAAAAAATTCGTTGGAATTCAAAAGAAACTGATTTCCCATAAAAATGTCAATGATGTGTCAACGTTTTTAGTGTATAAATAAATGGTATTGTTTATTACAGGTGTTCAAGTCGCAGGGAGCTTGAACAATAAGGTCGACAGCCTCGTGGGGAGTGATTCTGTCGACCTTTATTTTTAATTGTGAACTATTTTGAATCCAGACGAACAATGGTTACCCCTTCGCCGCCTTCGTTATCAGCCCCCTGCTCAAACCCAGACACATTTACATTTTCTGCCAGGGCTTCACGGATGACCTGCCGTAAGCGGCCAGTTCCTTTGCCGTGAATAACCCTCACAAAGGGCATGCCAGAGACAACGGCACTATCGAGATAGCGGTCTAGAATATCCAGAGCATCTTCAGCGCGCTGACCGCGCACATCGATCTCCATTCCTGGAGAAGGCACAAAGGTGGGTTTTACGGCAGCCGGTTCAGCTTCTACAGGTGGGCGTTTGGCACGAGTGGAGGGTTTCTCGGCTGGCGTTTCCACCGGTTCTTTAACCGAAGCTAAATCCTGCAGTTTTACCCGCATACGCAAATTACCCACCAGAACTTCGGCTTCTTCCGACCCGAGTGAGACGATGGTTCCCTCCATATTCAGATTGCGCAGGCGTACCCGTTTGCCTGCCTGCGGTGTGAACGGAGTGGAAAATTCCTGATTGTCTTTACGCGCAACTGGACGGGAAACTTTTTCTTCCACTTTCTTCACTTTTTCCTGAATGGGAGCCAGTGCTTCCAAAGGCTGCCGGGCGCGGATCAAATTTTGGCGGATCTCGGTCAATTCTTTTCTTAACGCTTCCAATTCAAGCTCGGCTTGCTGCCGGCTTTTTTCGAGCTCTTGCTGCCGTTCTTCATCAATTTGACCCAGCCGGTTGGAAAGCTCCTGTTTCAAATTCTGGGCCAAAGAGCGGTCGTGATCTGCCGCGGCGCGGGCCTTTCGGGCAACCTCGCGCTGGTGATGGATTTCATTCAGCAAGTCTTCCGCTTTAATTTCATCCGGGTCGATCATGGCACGTGCGGATTCAAGGATCTCTTCCGGCAGGTTGAGGCGCTGCGCAATAGCAAATGCGTTTGAGCGACCGGGCAGGCCGATCGTCAACCGGTATGTGGGGCGCAAGGTTTTCAGATCAAATTCCATGCAGGCGTTCACAGCACCAGGGGTGGCATGAGCCAGGGCTTTTAGTTCGGGGTAATGGGTGGCGATCATGCAGGGAACTTTCTTTTCGATCAGGAAAAGCATGATGGCTCTTGCCAGAGCGGAACCTTCTTGTGGATCGGTGCCAGCGCCAAGTTCATCCAACAGGGCCAACGTTTTCGGGCGAGCACTGTGGAGAATACGCACGATGTTGGTGATATGCCCTGAAAATGTGGACAGCGATTGCTCAATCGATTGTTCATCACCAATATCCGCAAAGACGTTGTCAAAAAAGCTGAACTCCGACCCGGACTGGGCCGGGATGTGCAGGCCACACTGGGCCATGATTACCATCAAGCCGATCGTTTTGAGGGTGACCGTTTTACCGCCTGTATTTGGGCCGGTGATGATGACGGCAAAGGTATTCGGATCTAGTTCAACGTCCAATGGTACAACCGTTTCTGGGTTGAGCAGGGGATGACGCGCCTTGAACAATTTGATCAAAATGTCTGGATGGGTCTCTTTTTCGGAGGAATGAATAGGGTGAAGTACTGGCTCGCAGGCTTTCAAGTCCTCGGCATATTTTGCGCACATCAGGGTGAAATCAAACTCACCCAGAGCCGTAACGATGTTTTGTATGGCTTCTGCCTCTGCGCCGACCAGAGCGGATAATTCTGCCAGAATACGGCGAATTTCATCGCGTTCTTCCAATTGAAGCTCATGCCAGCGGTTATTCAATTCCACTACCGCAATCGGTTCGACAAACAGGGTTGAACCCGAGGCGGATTGGTCGTGGACGATGGATTTTATACGGCCTTTAAATTCGGCGCGCAAGGGGATCACGTACCGGCCGTTGCGCTGTGTAATGATGGATTCTTGCAGCATCGGCGCAGTGTGAGAATCGTTGATCAGTCGTTCAAGTTTGCTCATCAGGCGATCGCGGGAGATTTTTACCTCGGAGCGAATTGATTGAAGTTTTGGCGATGCGCTGTCCAGTACTTCGGCATGATCAGAGATGCAGCGCGAAATGGATTCAATGATACCCACAGGGGGTGGAAAGTTCCGGGCGATCTCATAGAGATGCGGGTAGATGCTGGCGTTTTTTTCCATAGAGCGAGCCAGAACGCGAGCTGCCACCAGGGTGCTGCTGACGGATAGCAGGTCAATTTCACTTAACACGCCGCCGCGTCGGGCTAATAAAGCATGAGAACGGATATCCGTTGCGCCGCCTACGCCAATGGAATCATTAACGCTGAGCAGGTGACGTGCTTCACTGGTACGCGCCAGACGATCACTGGCTTCGGTTAGACTTGCGGCTGGATGCAGCGCCTGCGCCAGATCAGCGGATGCGCTAAAAGAGGCATAACTGGCTAATTTTTCGATAATTTTCGGAAATTCCAACATCTTAAGGGTTTTATCGTCCATATTTGCGAGTGTACCACAGCTTCTTCATTGATAGGGATTAAAGAGGTATCACGAATTTATTCGGATTGTTACAAAATCTATTCATGCGTGAGAGATATAATGATTAAGAGGTGGCTATGGCAATCACGCTGGAACTGGATCAATTATCACATATAAGTGAATTGTGTACTGAAGAAGCCGAAGGCGCAGTACGCTGCCTGGCTTGTGCCCACCGCTGCCTGATACGCCCCGGTAAACGGGGTATTTGTGGAGTGCGATATAACGAAGCGGGCAAGCTGCGGGTGCCATGGGGATATGTGGCCGGTGTGCAAGTGGACCCAGTCGAGAAAAAACCTTTCAACCACTTTTTACCAGGTAGACAGGTATTGACCTTTGGCATGCTAGGCTGCAACTTCCATTGTTCATTCTGCCAGAACTGGAAGACATCGCAAGCGCTGTGTGATCCGGCGGCTGCCCGCTCGATTCAGCAAATAACGAAGGTCGATCCTGAAGAGTTAGTAGCCCTTGCGGTTAAAAATGGAGCCTCAGCTCTTGCTTCTAGTTATAACGAGCCGTTGATCAGCAGTGAATGGGCTATTGATATCTTTAAAGAAGCCAAAAAATTTGACCTCAAAACCGCATTTGTTTCGAATGGATATGCCACTCCGGAAGCGCTCCATGCGCTGAGTCCGTGGTTGGACGGCTATAAAATCGACCTCAAGAGCATGCAAGAACGCCGATACCGCGAGATGGGGGGGAATCTGAACCATGTTTTGGATTCCATTCGGCTGGCGCGCGAGCTGGGATTATGGGTGGAGGTAGTAACTTTGGTGATCCCGGGTTTCAACGATTCGATCGATGAATTATGGGACCTCAGCCGGTTTTTAGTCTCCGTTTCCGCGGATATTCCCTGGCATGTCACGGCTTATCACCCCGATTACCGGATGGAGGATATTCCGGCAACCCCCGCCGCCATCTTGCAGCAAGCCGCCGAAATTGGTGAAGAAGCAGGATTGCAATTTGTTTATGCCGGCAATTTACCCGGTAAAGTGGGCTCACTGGAAGATACTCTTTGCCCGAAATGCAAGCATATACTCATTCGCCGGCGGGGTTTTTGGGTGTTGGAAAATCATCTCACCTCGGCAGGTAATTGCCCGGATTGCGGGCAAAAAATCCCCGGAGTTTGGAGTTAATTCCAAGTTCTCTACAAAATTTCACATTTTCGGAACTTTTTCTTCATCTCATCGTATTAATATATAGAAACGAACACTTTTTGATAAACCGGTGTTTTAAGTATCAAATGAAAGGGTCGTTTCGAGAAGTTGAGGTGAGAAATGGCAGTAGAAATCTATTTAGTTGTTGGCTTTTTGGGGCTCTTGTTCCTGGCTATGAGTCTGCCTGGCATTGATCCAAATTCCAAGTAGATCAAATTTTCCTTACATTGTCACGCCCCGAAAGGGGCGCTTTTATTTAAGAAGTGATAAGCCTGTGAATGTGCTGGCAATGGTCCAGCGCGTGCCAGCAAGCCCGGCGCAAGACCTTACGCGGCGACCAGAATTCACCTCTGTTGCCATGAACGTCTTCTTTACCCACCAGAGCTGGCAAACCACTGCGGTTTTGGTCTAAGGAAAAACGCAGTCTTTCCCAGATATCATCGGGTGACCCAGTACGATCCAAAGGCGTTTGGCGTAAATGATCGAGGTAATTTAACTCGGCATTGGCTACATGGAGCATGATTCCCCTGATGCTCGAACGTTCGCCGGGATAAGTTCGATCTAATTGCTCATCGCTCAAGGCAGCGGTAAGCTCATACAGATCTTGATGCGCCCAACCTAAAATGGACAATCCCCTTTGAACTTCAAGTTCTGAAAGGGGCAGCCAGTCATGATGAAACCAGGCATAGATGGCTTTTCCGTTTGGTGAGGGTTCATATTGTTCATTGAGGAAATGGCCTTCATAAACTTCCACCAGACGAATATCGAAATCCGTCAGATCTTGCAACCATGAGTTCTCAGTATATCCATCCAGCCAATTTTTATAGGCGATCAAAGCCTGCGGAACACGCACGAGGGCTTCTGTTTCGCTTGAGCCATAAGTAAAACAGCCCGGGTAATCCAATGCCCAGGCGAGCGATCGGCCCTCATTATTATTTTCAATGCCAACTTTTATCAATTTGTTCTTTTGCATGGGTCAAATTATAGCATTCTGAGTGTTGAAGTGTCTTTAAATTGCAAGTCCCATCTAAAAAGCATTAAGAATTAATCCTACCAAAAGAGAAAGGCTTTATTCGTCCAATCTACTACAATAAGTAAAATGAAAATGCCAAAAGGGTTCAACCAATAATTTTGTAAAGTTCACCGCCTCAAACGACACCCATTAATGTTGGGACTTATTCTTAAATTGGCTGGTGTTTCAGTCCGACCGGCCAGGCAAGAATTGATGGAATATGCGGCACGGTTGCCGCTGGTAGTGGTTCAACCTGCCATCTGAGCGTATAATAAATGGCGTAATAATTCCATTTCTCTATCTGGAGGCAGCATGTCTGGTCCTCGCACCGTTCGCGCTCCGCGCGGTACACAGCTCACCTGTAAAAATTGGCAAATTGAAGCCGCTTATCGGATGATCCAAAACAACCTTGACCCTGAAGTAGCTGAAAGGCCGCAAGACCTTGTGGTTTATGGGGGTAGAGGGCAGGCTGCCCGTAGTTGGGAGGCTTTTGATGCCATCTTGGATTCTCTAAAAAATCTGGAACAAGACGAAACTTTATTGGTTCAATCGGGCAAACCAGTGGCGGTCTTTAAAAGCCATCCGGATGCTCCGCGTGTATTGATCGCGAATTCCAACCTGGTGCCGCATTGGGCGACTCAGGAACATTTCGATCAATTGGCTGCCAAAGGGCTGATCATGTTCGGACAGATGACGGCGGGATCGTGGATCTATATCGGTACCCAGGGTATTCTGCAGGGGACTTACGAGACTTTAGGATCCCTGGCGAAATTAAAAGGCTGGCCTTCGTTAAAGGGCAAACTTGTGCTCACCGCTGGTCTGGGGGGCATGAGTGGGGCACAGCCGCTGGCAGTGACCATGAACGAGGGTGTGGCTATCGTGGTGGAAGTGGACCCGGAGCACGCTCAACGCCGCCTGGAGATGCGTTACGTCAACATGGTTGTCGAAACCCTCGACGAAGCGCTGGCATTAGCCAGGGAAGCCATAGACAAGAAAATTCCGCGGTCGATCGGGTTGATCGGCAACGCGGCTGAGGTTTATCCGGAGCTCGTCAAACGTGGAATCATTCCGGATGTGGTTACAGATCAAACCCCGGCGCACGATGTGTTGAGCTATGTTCCGATGGGTTTGAACGTCAAAGAAGCAGAAGCCCTACGAAAATCTGACCCGGAAGAATACAAACAACGATCTCTGGACTCCATGGCAGTGCATATCAAAGCCATGCTGGAATTTCAGAAACGCGGTGCAGAAGTATTTGATTACGGGAATAATTTACGTCAACGTGCTTTTGACCACGGCGTGAAAAACGCCTTCGATTTTCCGGGTTTTGTACCGGCCTACATACGGCCGCTTTTCTGCGAAGGCAAAGGTCCCTTCCGCTGGGTAGCGCTTTCGGGCGACCCGGAAGATATCTACCGCACAGATGAAGCGGTGGCGGAACTCTTCCCGGAAGATACCCATTTACAGCGCTGGTTAAAGATGGCACGTGAACAGGTACATTTCCAGGGGTTGCCCAGCCGGATTTGCTGGCTGGGTTACGGCGAAAGGGCCAAAGTCGGGCTGCGGTTTAATGAATTGGTGGCAAAAGGGATTATCAAAGCGCCGATCGTGATTGGCCGCGACCATCTCGATGCTGGTTCGGTGGCTTCTCCAAACCGCGAAACGGAAGGAATGTTGGACGGCACCGATGCAGTGAGCGACTGGCCGATCTTGAATGCGCTCATCAACGTTGCTGGCGGGGCCACCTGGGTTTCCTTCCACCACGGTGGTGGGGTGGGTATTGGCTTTAGCCAACACGCGGGTATGGTGATCGTTGCCGATGGAACGCCAGAAGCCGCTATACGTTTGCAACGCGTTTTGACCACTGACCCGGGCATGGGGGTGGTTCGCCACGCCGATGCCGGGTACCCGGAAGCCATTGACGCAGCCAATCGTTTTGGCATCAAGATTCCGATGCTCAAGAAAGAATAACCTTTGAAACGAAGGCGCTTGATCGGTTTTCTCCTGGCAATTGCGCTGGGGCTCTCAGCAGCACTTATTTATGGCTGGCTGATCGCTCCGGCTCAACCTGCAGCGACAACTTTATCCAGTCTGAGGGCTGACTATCAAGCCGATTATGTATTAATGATTGCTGAGGCTTATCCACAAACTGCTGATCTGCCTTCCGCTCTTGAAATGCTGCGCCGGCTCAACTCGGAAAAACCGACTGTGGCAGTTGATGAAGCACTGCTCACTGCCCAAAAATTGGGTTATTCTGATGCAGATATGCACTCTCTGATAGACCTAAAACTGCGTCTGAACCAGTATGGAGGGGAATAATGCGGGATAAAAATCCACCTCTGTATCTGCTGACGGGAATCATCATCGGTGTGTTAGCCGGCTTGTTGATCGCCTACGTTTTACTACCGGTACGCTATGCCGATACGGCACCAGCCACATTGAACACAGATCAAAAAAATATCTACCAGGCATTGGTAGGGCGCGCCTATTTGTACGAAGCGGATTCCGGACGAGCGTTCAGCCGTCTGGCACTTTTACAGGAGCCTGATCTTAATTCGGCTTTGGTTGCACAATCACAACAAATGGTGGCTGCCGGTGGAGATGTTGAATCCGCCCGCGGTCTATCGCTGTTGGCAGCGGTCAACAGCCATCCGGAACAGGTGATCACGCCGCTTGTACAAAACACCTTTTCGCCAGAGGTAACTTCAACAATGCTTGCTACTACCACATTACTTGCTTCCGCTACGGCTACTGCAACCCCTGTTAGCGCTACTGAGACGCCATCACAGGCAACAGCCACGCTTTTTGCTACACTTACCCCTCGGCCCAGCGCCACACCCAAACCAACGCAGGGAGCCCCCTATCAACTCGTGGGCCAGCCCAAAGAGATTTGCGATCCCGCGGGGGTTTCCGGCCAATTAAGGATCTATGTCAAAGGCACCAATGGGGATGGGATCCCGGGGGTAAAGATCGCGATCTCTCTCCCCAACGGCGGTAGCAGCAATTTTTACACCGGCCTTTACCCGGAGATCAACAACGGCTATGCGGATTTCACCATGAGCCCGGAGAGTACTTACACTATTCGGGTTGGCATTGGCGGAGACCCCATCAACAATCTGGCTATTCCACAGTGTACTGGCGGCGACGGCAAGAGCTACCAGGGCAGCCTCGAGATCACCCTCAAGCAGCAATAGATATTTAAAAAGTAAAAGATCCCCGGAGATGTTTTACCGGGGATCTTTTACTTGATAGTTTAGTTTTTATTGACCCAAGGGGTTGCTAGCGGCCCAATTGTCACCCAGATATACAATGACATCAGCTGTAGCAGTGGGGTCGTAATGATTTTGAATGAGTGTTTCAGGGACATTCATCAGGGTAGCCAGGTAACTGACCGTATAGGGAGTTGCTCCGGAAACGATGAGTTTTGAACTCGCAACGCTGTCTGTATTCCCAGTTCCAACTACGTTCAACCCCTGTCCCTGCAAATAAGTAGAGGTTTTTTCAGCCAGGCCAGCAGTCGAGGATCCGTTCAAAATTTGAATCCGCGCGCCTTCGGCTTTGGCCAGAGTCAACACATCACTGTTACCGGTGGTGATCGGTGCGGCGGCGCTGCCCTGAGCAGCGAACATCTCGTCGCGTAAAACGCGGATTTTTTCCATATTTGGCACCAGCACAGCCTGCACAGCGCCATCGATGACCGCTGTGGTATCTGCTGTGATATCAGAGGTGTCCATATTGTAGGTCTTCAAATTGGCTTTCGGTATCTGGATCATTAACGTACCCAATTGGATCGCCTGGGCTAATGTCATGTTAGTCTGAATACCTGAGGAGACATCGTTATATAAAGCGGGTGCTTTTGAAATCAGGTTTGGCAATATGTAGTCATTGCCAAAAATACGATCTCGGACAGCCTGGATCATAGCTAATTGATTGGATCCGCGGCCATAATCATCCCCGCAGCCTTCACGGCAGCGGGCAAAAGCCAGGGCATAACTTCCGGGAAGAGTGTAATAACCTGGTTGGATTGTGAAGGGTTTGCCATTGCCATTCCAGTCTGCCGTCATGGGTTGGGTGATGGTAACGTTGATACCGTCAATTTCATCAATGAATTTAACGAACGCATCAAAATTGATCTGGGCGTAGTAGTTGATATTGACGCCAAGGAATTGTTCGACCGTTTCAACGGATAATCCTGGGCCGCCGCCGGGAAGGTTCATGCCAACCCCGTAGGTGTAGGCCATGTTGATCTTTTTCTCACCCACACCCTCAGGAATGTTAACCAGCAAATCACGCCGAATTGAAAGTGCGCCAATGGTCTGGGACAATGGGTCAATGGTGACCAGGATCATGGTATCTGTTTTTGGTGGACCAGTGCGATCGGAAGATTGCGTGGTCGAACTCGCACTTTCGGTATCCAGTCCTAGGAGTAAAATGTTCACCCGGCTTTTGCCATCCCAGGGTTTTGAGCTGGAACCGCTGCTGGATTGCAGTCCGGCGGTGGGGACTGCGGTTGTTTGAGCGGCAACTCCACTGGAGGAAGCAACTGGAGCACCAGGCAATGAAGTCAGAGACCAGCTTTTGACCAGATTAAATACGAACTTACCGCCAAAAAAGGCTAATAAAATGCCGACAACTGCAAAAGCCACCAGTAATCCCTTGGTGACATTATCGAGACGGGGTTTTCTTTTTGGGCTACGAGCCATTGAGTAGTTTTTATTTTGTGTCATAAGGTTGGACACGCCCTCGCTTTATTGGAGATTCTATTCCCGATTGATGTTGCAAGAACGGTTCCAACCGGATAAAAAGATTATAACATCCACACTGGCGATTATTCCGGATGCGGTGGGGGAATGGGTAGGCAGGCTTCCGGGGTCTGTTGCCATTTATCACCCTCAGAGATTAGCATCACTGGAATATCTTCAACGATGGGATACTTTCGACCGCAGTCATCGCAGATCAGCCAGGAATCCTTCACTAATTTTAAATGGCCTTCTTTTTCTCTTACACAGGCCGGACAGCGCAAAATCTCCAGCAGGTCTGGATTTACCATATTTGCTCCATAAATTTAAATGCTCTTACAGCAATTTTACCACTGAGTGAATAGCCAAAGATAAATTTTTACTCATCAAAGGGAGCGGGCTACGGTACTGGAGTGGCTGTAGGGATGTTTTCTGTCCCGGGGCCGTATGCAAAAATATCCGGCCAAGGTTCATATTTGGTCACAAATTTGTCTGAATCGATCACTTGCCCGCCTCTGGAGACAGTACGAGTCACGATCACCGTGGCTCCTTGAACGGCATAATCTGTCTGTTTGATCGTTCCAGCAGACAGCGAAGGGTCTTCAATGTATTTGGGGTCGGGGGGGTCAACCAGGTTCTGAACGCCGGTGGTATCCCAATCCACATTGCGGCCGTCTTTGGTGGAGTAGAACTTCCAGGTGAGCGAGTTATTCGTCGGGCTCACATAGGTTTCCATCAGCAGCCAGTATTGGGAGTCGTTGGTGAATTTAAAATCCACCAGTGGAACAAAAACAGTGGCGTCCAATCCGGCCAGAGAAGCATCGTGCTGCCCGGATGAATTGATCTGTTCGTAATACTTGACGCGGTAAGCGTGCGGGTTGCGTTCATCGATCTTATATCCGCCAAAGAAAGCAGTGCGGAAGAGAGTTGTGCTCACCTGGCATACACCGCCGCCGACGCCCTGGATCGTTTGATCTCCAAGAATGATCGCTGCTTCAGCGTAGCCATTATCCAGGCTGATATTGCCCAGCACATCCGACATCGAAAGGGTCGCGCCGGGAGCCACCAACAAGCCAAAAAAGCTACCGGCGGCCGTCTGAATATTTTGAATGCGTTCGCTGGTTGAGCCGTGGAAATAAGTGGTGTACTGGGAAACTAGTTGGGTAATGCCCAGTTCAGCACCTGTACTCGCATCTGTGACCTGCGGCTGGGTGGTATCGAGCTGCAATACAGCCGAATGATCCCCTTTGAGCAAGGCATCGTTAATGGTCGCCACAGATTGGTCAAGGTTTAACTTGCGCCCCACCACGGCAGACTTAACCACTTCCAACTGGCTGGTATTGTCGTTGAACGTAAAACGGGTATTCTGGGAATCTTGGTCGATCTGGCTTTCAATGCTTTTTAGATAAGCGACCATCAATGGTTTGTTGACCTCGACCGAAATGGTTGTGTCCTGACCCTGGGTGGCTTCTTTGAATGTGAGCAGCCCTGCCAGATCAGTCGGAGCAATGATCCAGGGGCCGACTGCAGGGGAATTAAAATTGGCCGGCATATTAATGGTCAAAGGCTGGCTGAGAATCGCTTGAACCTGTTCGCCTTGTTGGGTCACATCCAATACTTTCGGCTGCATTTCACTCACGCTGAGTTGAACTGTTCCATCCTGCATCTTCTTTATTTGCTGTGAGATGGATTGAAGAGAAGTGGTGATATCCAGAACCCTGCCGGGTTGGCCTTGGACTACGGTAACCTGCCCATTCAGAATACTCAAGCTGGCTTCTTTGACCGGTTGGTTGACCAACACTGCCAATCCGTTGAGATATTGCAGGGCGGCTCTCTCATCGAATATGAATGAGGGGCTGGTATCATAGCCAAAAAGGGTTGTTTCGAAGAGTTTGAGGGGGTTCTTGCGCCCCACTGCCATTGCTTGTTTAGCTGAGTCCTGGGCATCCAGATAGACCCCTAATTGCGCGGGGCTGACCGTCCAGGATTTATCGCCGGACTGCAGCAAAATATGTCCAGTTTGTGGGAAGGAATAGTTGGAGGCAATGGCTTGTACAGCCTCACTCTCGGTGAGGCCCGCCAGGGAAGTACCATTCAGGGTCACACCGGGAAGCACACGATTGGAAAATAAAACATTGATTGCCAGCAGCCACACGATCAATAAAGTAAGCACAACAGCTAGCCCTAAAAGGATTGCAGAAAAGAATTGGTGGATAAAAGTAGGTTTTGAGCGATTTACCATGATTAAAATTATATCATTGAGGGTATTTTGTTCTCAGATGAGATCATAACAAGCGATTAACAAGCCATTAATAAGCAGTTTTGAGCAATTTCGAATATTGGTAAAATTTACCCTTGACAGGCATTTTAGTGAGTGTATAATACGAACCTGTTGTTTGAAACACAAAGATTTCGCCCCTCAAACAGGCAAATCATTGAAAACCCAATACCAGACTCTGATCAGTAACCTGGCAATTTCCGAAAAAAAACTTACCGATGTCCTCAAAAAAGCATCGGTAATTTTATCCGGAAAAAGCCCTTGACAAGGAAAAAGATCGCGAGTAGAATTCAAGTCCCAAGTGAGTTGAAGGTTTCACCTGCGAAGGTAAACCATTGACAAAAGAACAAGGCTTGATGACTTCGTCGCAAGCGTTTTTGAAAGATCGCCGATGATACAGTAACAAAAATGAATCATCGGCAATTTATTCGAAACCCCTTGACAAGAGCAGGTAGCTGCGAGTAGAATCTGGCCCTTGGAAGCACACAGAACCTTAACAACTGAAGAGTGATAGGAAGAAACAAACGATGCCCTGTCGTTTCAAGTAATAAAATCCGTAACTTACACCTGAAAGGGTGAAAAAATTATACGGAGAGTTTGATCCTGGCTCA
>PMIV01000005.1:2034-3174 GCA_003158355.1 Anaerolineaceae bacterium | reverse complement strand
CGCTGCTGCTCCCCGCCGGAAAGTTCGCCCACCAGCCGGTTGGCAAAGTCGAGCGTGTCGGTCTGGCGCATGGTCTCTTCGATCAGCGCTTCATCTGAGACAGAAAGCTGCCCCAGCCAGTTGAGATAGGGGGTACGGCCGAGGGCCACCACCTCGCGGGCGCTGAAGGCCGGGGGCAGGTTGCGTGCCTGCGGCACGACAGCAATCTTGCGGGCACGTTGATTTTCATTCATGCGGCTGACGTCTTGCTCATCGATTTCGATCTTGCCATGCTGCAGGGGCAGCAAGCCGCTGATGGCGCGCAGCAAGGTGGATTTGCCTGAGCCGTTGGGGCCGATGAGTGCCACCAGTTCGCCGGGCTCCAGCTCCAGGCTGACGCCGTGCAAAATGGTCTTGGTGCCATAGCCGGTTTCGATTTGAGCGACTTTTAACATCACATCACCAATAATTTTGCGACTTGGAACGCCGCAATATAAACAGAAAGAAAGGTGCGCCCAGCAGGGCAGTGATGATTCCCACCGGGATCTCTTGTGGGGCAAACAAGCTGCGCGCGGCCGTATCTGTGAGCAGCAGCAGGCTGGCTCCGCCCAGGAACGAGAGCGGGATCAACCTGCGGTAATCTCCGCCCCAGAGCATGCGGATGATGTGCGGCACGATGAGTCCCACAAAGCCGATGATACCGGCATAGGCCACGGCCGCTGCCGTGGTGAGGGTGGCCGCGATGATGGTTAGCCAGCGGATGCGCGTGACCGGAATGCCCAGTTGGCTGGCCTGTTCATCGCCGAACTGCATCACGTTGAGCGGATTGCCCACCGCCAGCAGGATCCCCATGCCAATGAGCGCGTAGGGGAGCACAGACAGCACCGGCGACCAACCGGTCTGGGTGGAACCGCCCAGCAGCCAGACCAGCGCGCGGCGCAGGTCCCCGCTGGCGTTGATCATCAAAAGGGAGGAGAGCGCGGTGCAAAATGAGCTGACCACCACTCCGGCCAGAATGAGGTTGGTGGTGGGGATGGTATTGCCCACCCGCGCCATGAGGCTGACGATGACCACGGCCAGCACTGCGCCGATGAAGGCGGAAAACGGGATGGCCATCAGACCCAAGGTGGTATAGGGCCATTGGATGGTCATGGCAATGAC
>PMIV01000005.1:0-1965 GCA_003158355.1 Anaerolineaceae bacterium | reverse complement strand
CAGATCAGCAGGAGCAAAGCACACAAAGCGAACGGGTTCAGCATCTTTTTCATACTTGCCCTTTATTTGAATAATTCGGGGTGGATCAATTTCGCCAGGGTTTCCAACCCGTCCACCATGCGCGGGCCGGCGCGGCTGACCAGGTCATCGTCGAATGTGTAAATGTGTTTTTGTTGAACCGCGCTTAGTTTGTCCCAGCCGGTGCGAGCGGCCACCTTATCGGCATTGACGCCATAATTACCGTCGCCCAGCAGGATGAGGTCGGGGTTCTTGACGAGCAGGTCTTCCACACTGATCTGCGCCCACTGGCTGCTGAGATCAGCACCGACGTTCTTGCCACCGGCGGTTGTGATCATCTGATCCATGAAGCTGCCCGGGCCGATCGTCCAGGGTTTGGATGGGTCAGTGCCATCCAGTTCGTAAAAGACAAGCGGTTGGCTGGCGGCTTTGGCAATGGTAACTTTCACGGCTTGCACCCGCTTGTTAAGGGCATCTGCGGCAGTTTGAGCTGCGCTTTCGTGCCCACTCAGTTTGCCCAGGGTGACCATTTCATTAAAAAGATCGCTAAAATCGACCGGGTTGGACACGTAGTAAACGGTCAGTCCCAAGTTTTCGAGCGCTTTCACCTGGTCAGCAGTGTTGATCTGGGCAGCAATGACCAGATCCGGATGTAGAGAGGTGATCGTCTCATAAGAATATGCGCCGGAAGACCCGCCGACATCGGTCAACGAAGTAACGGAGGCTGGATAATCGGAAAAACTGTCGCGGCCCACTACCTGGGCGCCGGCGCCAACGGCGAAGAGCATTTCGGTGACGGAGGGCGCCAGAGAAACAATGCGCTGTGCCGGAGATTTCAAANNTTTTTTCATGAAGAAATTCTCCTAAAAACGGGTCATGCGTTAATAAACAATCCCCCGGCTGTGTGGACCGGGGGAAAAGATCGATAAAATAAAACGTCGAGTGTCCACCTCCTATCAGCGAGATTGTGGTTACAACCTCCTGGGCGGGCGACCTGGCTTATCAGAATAAACCTGAAATACAGTTGCGCGACAGCACCGGACTCACACCGGTTTCGCCTTTGAGCTTTCCCATCCGGGGGAACAGCACCCAAAAGGACTATTCAAATGTTAACTCATTTTACGCTAATCTGCAGCGAGCGTCAAACGTCTTATTTTTGAGAATCCATCAAGATGGTTTCGATTTGGCCCAACTCGTCGCTGCTGAATTCCAAATTTTTCAGCGTGCCGATGCCGTCATCGATCTGCTCAATGCGGCTGGCGCCGATCACGGCTGAAGTGACCGTTTTGTGGCGCAGTACCCAGGCCAAGGCCATTTGTGCCAGTGACTGACCGCGTGACTTGGCCATTTTGTTCAACTGACGAACTTTTACCATCTTCTCTTCGGTGATCTGGGCCGGGCGCAAAAAGCCGGTAGGTTTCGAGGCCCGCGAGCCTTCGGGAATGCCGTTGAGATATTTATCGGTGAGCAAGCCTTGAGCCAGAGGTGAAAAGACGATGCAGCCCACATTCTCGCGGTCCAACACATTGAGCAGGCCATCTTCGATCCAGCGGTTGAACATGCTGTACGAAGGCTGGTGGATCAGGCAGGGAGTGCCCAACTCTTGCAGCATATGAATGGCGGTTTCTGCTTCGGCAGGTTTGTAGTTGGAAATACCCACATAGAGGGCGCGTCCGCTATGCACAATATGATCCAACGCGCGCATGGTCTCTTCCAGCGGAGTCTCAGGGTCGGGGCGGTGGTGGTAGAAAATGTCCACGTAATCGAGGCCCATGCGTTTCAGGCTCTGATCCAGGCTGGAGACAAGATATTTGCGAGAACCCCAATCGCCGTATGGACCTTCCCACATGGGATAGCCGGCTTTGGATGAAATGATCATCTGGTCGCGGTAGGGCCTGAGATCCTTTTGCATCACGATGCCAAAAGTCTCTTCGGCGGAACCGGGCA
>PMIV01000219.1 GCA_003158355.1 Anaerolineaceae bacterium | reverse complement strand
CGCGGCGACGGTCAGCAGGCCGAGGGGGGGGAAGGCGGCTTTTCTGCCGATGAATTTCAGGGCGTGGCGGAAACCCCAGAAGGTGTCAGGATAGCGGGGATATACGAGGAGGATTCTCATTTGAGCGCTCCCAATGCATACACCATGGCCTCAAGCAGGACAGTCGGTATTTTTTCATTATAGGGGATTCCCGGCGCCCGGTTCGTAAATGTTGTGTAAAATTTTACCGCAGGAAGGGGGTTTCAGCGGAACATCGAGATGTCCGGGAGGAATTTGCCGGAATTGATCGGTTCGCTGTGTGAGCCGGTATGGCGTTGGAGACGTGGTGGTAGCGCTACTCCAGATTGAGCGCCGTGTACCGGGAGATGAAGTATTGGAGGCCGCACCCCCCTGGTAGGAGAAGTCGACCCGCCGCCCCATGGTCGGCAGTCCCGTATCTTACCTGTTGGAAACCGGCTTCATACTGGTCGCGACTTCGAGTTGGACAGCTAGAGTCCTGAATGACTAGTTCGCCGCACCGGACACTAGGACAGGGATCGGTTGCCCGCTTTTTTCAACGGGGCGAAAAGGCTGCAGTAGAAAATGTTGCTTCCTACCCGGACGTAGCTGCATTCAACGGGATTCGTAACCAGGCACTCCAGGTTGCCGCCTGCCAGCCGGCGTGTAGTGCATGTATTCAGGTGGGGAAGTATTCGTGTTCTCTTCATGGCACATCCTTTCCGTGAGTGGTCGGTCACGGCTGCGTCCAGAAGGTGGATTCACTTCGCTGCCATGGGCGGATGAAGAGCCGGCGTTTGCGCCTGCATGCGACGGGGAAACTATCTTACTACATTCTAACATTAGATTGTAATAATAAAAGTGTCGGGGCGAAAAAATTCGGTGGGTATGGACCGGCTCACCCGATCCGGAGTGAGCGCATGGAGATCGATCCAAGTACGATCCCCTCGGCGAAAAATTGCACTTCGTCGTCCCCGGCCCGGAGCGCCAGGGCATAGAGGAGCGGCAGGTAGTGTTCGTTGGTGGGAATGGCGAGGCGGGCAGCCTCCCCCAGCTCAGGATACGCCACAAGCCGGTCATGCTCGCCGGCCAGGATGAGCTCCGTCGCCAGCCGGTCGAACTCGGCAGCCCAGGGGTAGGGGCGGTCTGCGTCCCACTGCAGCATTCGGAGATTGTGGACCAGGTTGCCGCTCCCCACAATCAGCACCCCCACTTCCCGCAGCGGCAGCAACTCGCGGGCCAGCTTATAGTGGTCGCGGGGCGGCAGGGTCCGGTCCAGACTGAGCTGCACTACCGGGATGTCAGCCGCCGGATACATGCGCCGCAGCACCGACCAGGCTCCATGGTCCAGCCCCCAGGAAAAGGTGTCGTCCGGACGTACCGCCGTCGAGTGCACCAGCCCCCGCACGGTTTCCGCCAGCTCCGGCGAGCCGGGAGCCGGATAGCTCACCCGATACAGCTCTCCGGGAAAGCCGTAGAAATCGTGGATCGTTTTGGGAGCTGCCATGCCAGTCACCTGGGTGGAAGGCGTTTCCCAATGAGCTGAAATAGACAGGATCGCCTTGGGGTAAGGCAGCGCCTCTCCCAGGGTCTGCCAGGTTTGGCTAAATTCATTTTCTTCGATCGCATTCATCGGTGACCCGTGGCCTATAAATAACACTGGCATTCTTTTTTCACTCATTACGATCTCCTTTGATTAAACTTGAGTAAAAATATCTGATTCGTTTATTTTACCGCGCTTAAAACAAAAACTTCTGGAGAAACCCAGAAGTTTTTACGGGGAGGGGAATAATTAAATTAATTCATAAGCATTTTCAGCGTGTTCGGCAGCATCCAGGCCCACTTCTTCTTCATCAGCACTAACTTTGACCGGGGTTACTTTATTGATCAGCCAGAGCGCTGCGTAACTGAAGCCGAATGAGAAAACCGCGGTGATCACTACACTAAGGGTCTCGATCAAGAAGAATTTCACGTTTCCATAAATGAGACCATTGGCTCCAGCCGGGTTCCAGGCCAGAGAAGCAAAAAGGCCAGTGCAAATAACGCCCAGAACACCACCAACGCCGTGCACTCCCCAGACGTCCAACGCGTCATCCAGATGTCGGTGATTCTTCCACAATACTGCCAGGTAGCAAACGCCGCCGGCTAGGAATCCGATGATAACTGAGCTAGTGACCGAAACATAGCCTGCAGCCGGAGTAATAGCCACCAGCCCAGCTACCGCACCGGTGAGCAGACCGATAAATTTTGGCTTCTTTTCGGTGATCCAGGCAATGGCCAGCCAGGTAAGTGCTGCGATGGAAGCGGCAATATCCGTGTTGATGAAAGCCAATGCAGTGATGTTATCCACGTGCAATTCGCTGCCCGCGTTGAACCCGTACCAGCCAAACCATAACAGAGCAGTACCCAGAGCGACCAGCGGAATACTATGCGGGCCTTTGTCGAACACTTTTCGCTTCCCCACAAAAAGCACCGAAGCCAGCGCGGCAAAACCTGCGGTGGCGTGCACAGCGGTACCGCCGGCAAAATCGATCACACCCCAGGTCGCAAACAAACCACCGCCCCAGACCATGTGCGCCACCGGGAAGTAGACAAAGGTGAGCCAGACCGTGAGGAAGATCAAGTATGCCGGGAAGCGCACTCGGTTGGCAAATGCGCCGGTGATCAATGCCGGTGTGATAATGGCAAACATCATTTGATAGGCCACAAAAACAAACAAGGGAATGTTATTCGTGGCTGAAAAAGCCTGTGTCGGCGAAAGTCCGATAAAGAAGGCATGATTCAAGTTACCGATAATGCCTCCCTGTCCACCGCTGAAAACCAGCGAATAGCCAAACGCCCACCACAGGAATGTCGTCCATCCCATTGAAAGAAAACTCTGAATCATGATCGCCAGAACGTTCTTGCGTCCCACCAGACCACCATAGAAGAAAGCCAGACCCGGGGTCATGATCATGACCAGGGCAGTTGCCACCAGCATGAATCCGGTACTGCCAGTATCAAATGACATAGAAATGCTCCTTTTTTAGAATAACCGGCTCGTATATCATTGAAAATCTTATCCGGTGAATCGAGCAGCATAATTGCCATTTGATTGCAATTTAATTGTTTTTGAAAGGGGATTGGAATATCAAGCGGAAAAACAATATCCCTTACCGCGGATTGAACGGATGAGTTGCGGATGCTGCGGGTCACTTTCCAATTTGCGTCTTAACCGTAAAATGTGCGGGCGAACGATTCGTTCAGCTTCAAATTCGCTTAGCCCGTTGTAGCCAAGGGCCCGGGCAGCAATTTCGCTGCTGCTCACAACTTTTTGGGCATGGTTTGCCAGGTAGACCAGGATCACGATCTGAACTTCTGTGAGTTCCACTTTTCGTGGCTGCGGATCAAAAGGATCATTCTCGCCCGATAAAATGGTCACGATGCGCTGCTCAATGTCTAGCACCAGGCAGCCCCTCTGCATTATTTTTGGGGCAGCCGGTTCCACCCGGTCGATGGAGATATTTTCCTCTTTTAGCGCAGAAAGGGCTTGTTCCATAACTTTTACCAGGCGTTCTTTCTGGTGGGAAGCTTCGCGCCGTTTAAGCGCCCGCTGAATCGTTGCATCAATATCGGCTATCCTCTGCGGTTTGAGCAAATAGTCCACCGCGCCGGCTTTGACCGCGCCAATGGCACTTTCGAGTGTAGCATGAGCTGTCAGAACAATGACTCCCAACTCAGGGTAAAGCGTGCGAATATTGGCGAGCACCGTTTCACCGTCCATCTCGGGCATTTTCAAATCCAGCAGCATCACATCAAATTTCGCTTTTTTTAGCCGTTCCAAAGCCAGGCGCCCGTTTACGGCACTTTCAGCTTCATAACCCAACAACTGCAAGGCGCGCACAAAAACGATACAATTACTTTCTTCGTCATCCACCACCAGAATACGGTACTTTCTATCCAGGTGCAGATCTGCCTCTAAATTACCCATTCGCTCTGATTCTCCTCTTCTTGCGGGTTCACAGGCAGGTCAAGGGTGAAAGTCGCTCCCTTACCCAATTCGCTCTCAGCACTAATCTTCCCTTGATGCCGAGACATAATCTCCTGGCTGATGGCCAACCCCAGGCCAGTTCCCTCTTCTTTTGTTGAAAAAAATGGGTCAAATATCTTGTTCAAATCTGCAGCCTCAATACCGGGGCCTGTATCTGTGAAAGAAATTCGCTGGTGATTGCCTGTCTGTCTGGCACAGATGGTGAGTGACCCGCCTTCAGTCATATGTTCGAGAGCATTGATGATCAGATTCAAACAAACTTGTTTGATCTGGTCGGGCATGATAAGCACCGGCTCAAGGTCGCCGGAAAAATCCAAGCGAAAAGTCACGCCTGAAGTCTTCATCTGGTTCGAAGCTAAAAACAATGCCTGCTCGACTACGGATTTCAACTGTGTAAGTTCTAATTTTCCAAACCCTGGGCGGGAGAAATCCAGAATTCCCCGGGTGATCTTCATTAAGCGTTCCAATTCTCGATAGGTAATATGCAGATATTTCTTTTGCTCTTCGGGGTCCAGAGAGAATTGGGTGAGTAATTCCACGCTCGAGTACATAGCCTGCAAGGGATTATTGATCTCGTGCGCAAGAGAAGCCGTCAACTTGCCGATGGCTGCCAGACGTTCCGAACGGATCATATTTTCTTCGGCAGCTTTGCGGTCAGAGATATCACGGTTCCCTACGCGCCGGCCAATGAATTTTTGTGATTGTGAATACACTGGTTGGCAAACATGCCCGATCCAGCGTTCTTCATTCCTGCTGGTAATGACGCGAAAATCCAAGGAGTATACTTCTTGGTCGGATTCTTCCTGAATAAAATGCTGCTCCATCATCTCGCGATCAGCCGGGTGAACAATTCCCAGCAACCAGGCGGGATCTTCCAAAAAGCGCTGCGGCGGGTAACCGGTGATGCGCAGGCACGCCGGGGAATTGTATAACAATTGGCCGTTAACACCTTTCCAGTATTCCCAGTCATAAGTAAAATCGGCCACCGTGCGAAAGCGCTCTTCTGCTAGTTCCGTCCTTTTCGCTTGCAGCAGCAAGCGCACCCGCTGACGCAGTACCAGGGGATGGATTGGCCGACTAAGTATATCCACAACACCCAGCTTGAATCCGGGTTCGATGAACTGAGTGCCGTCTTGATCGACGATCAACAGCACCGGTAGTTCAGTCTGCCCACCCAGTTGATGGATTTGTTGGACTAGAGCTTTTAAATTATCGAGTGCGTCCGGGGAGGAATAGGAGAACCAGAGAATGGCCAGCGCGGGAGTTTGACCGGAATAATGGAAAGACGTTTTTTCAAGGTCATAGATCACTTCAAATTTATATTTTTCAGGTTCCAAAGCCTTAATTAATCGTGCAGCTTTTGTTTCGCTGTCGACGATTAAAAGCAATGAATCAACCGGCTCGTTTGGCATAGGCTTCTTATTATAACCATGGATTTAATGCAGCCAGGGTTGTTAAGGTTACCCTAAATTCATCTAGATGCGGCTACTGTTTTTAACGAATTCATTGGATATTTTTATGAAAGGGAATCTTTTTTTCTGTGCACTCGCAACACAACGATTTTGGTTGGGTGGTTAAAAGGTGTTGGATCCACAGGCGGTTTCTCCATTACAGTTTCCGGAAAACCGGTAATATCTTCGGGAACGGGCAGGATCTCTTCAATTTCCAGGTAGCCATCCCGGCAAAGCGCTTCAAGCGATTGGAGATAATCCTTACCAGGTAAGAATAACGCATTATTGATCGAAACCAACCTACCGCCATCCTTGATCAGCGGACGCAGCTTGTTGATCAACCGGGTTGATTCCGCAACCAGGTCCACTTTGCCTTTTTCGGTCACCGAGAAGAACGGAGGGTCGAGCAGCGCTAGATCAAATTCCTGCCCCGCTTTTTTAAAACTGCCAAGTTCACTAAAAACGTCATCCGCCCGCAGCTTCATTCGTCCCAGGTCCAAATGATTGAGCATAGCCGAACGCCGCGCCAATTCNNCCCAGGCTGCCGGTATAGGCAAAAGTATTGAGCACTTCCAGGCCGTTCGCGTTTTCTTTCAGCCAGGCACGTAGCCCGCGTGTATCCAGATAAAAACTGGCATCCTGGTTCATACGCAGATCCAGCGCAAATCGTATTCCATTCTCGCTGATCTCTGAGGATACCTCCGTGCCAAAACTGGTTCGCCCGCGTTTCAAGCCCGGGTCATTTGCCAGTCTTTGTTTTTGAACCACACAGGTCAACCAGGGCAGCGGCTCCAGATAGAAGCGCTGTGCCGCATCCAGCAGACCGCTGGCCTCTGCTACTGAATCACAGGCAGCGGTCAGCAGCAGTGTGTTGGCAAAGACGTCTGCCAGCAGGCGCGGTTCACCTTCATAAAAGCCGGTAAACAGGCGCAGTGCTGACTGATGATCGGGGTCAAGCATGCCCTGGCGAGCCAGCAGGGTCTTTTCGAGCAAAGTTTCAAGCGGTGGTCTTATCATATCCCTATTGTACCTGTGAGCCAGTCAAATTCAGGATTTTAACCAAAAAAAGACCGTTCCTGTGTTCTGGAACGGGTTTTAAGAATTGAAATGAATCAATTTCGGCTATTTCTTTACCGGCGGGTAGCGGTAGACAATGGCCAGTCCGCCTTCGGCAGTCTCGCGGTAAACATGCGGCAAGTCACGCCCGGTACGGGCCATCACCTTGACCACTTCGTCGAATGAGATGCGGTGGCTGCCATCTGAGTAGAGGGCAAAGGTGGCACAATCAATGGCGCGGGTGGCAGCAAAGGCATTGCGTTCGATACAGGGAATTTGCACCAACCCATTGACCGGGTCGCAGGTTAGCCCAAGGTGGTGCTCCATGCCCATCTCGGCCGCGTATTCGATCTGGCGGATGGAGCCGCCCATCAATTGAGTGGCCGCCGCTGCTGCCATGGCACAGGCTGAGCCGATCTCTCCCTGGCAGCCCACTTCGGCTCCAGAGATAGAGGCATTGAATTTGATCAGGGTACCGATCAGCCCGGCGGTAGCCAATGCATGCAGCAAATCACGATCAGGAGTGGGAAGCGTATCTTCGATGTGGCGCAGTACTGCCGGTAAAACCCCGGCCGAACCGCAGGTTGGTGCGGTGACAATTTCTCCTCCCACCGCGTTTTCTTCTGCAACGGCCAGTGCATAAGCCGGCAAATAACCTTCCTTTTTCAACTGACCACCGGTCATTTGGATCTTGCGGTAGATGGTCCAGGCACGGCGGGCCAGCCCTAAGCCGCCCGGTAAAACCCCTTCGGTATTTAATCCGCGATCAATGGCGGAGTGCATCACTTTTAAAATCTGGGCCAAGAAGCCCCAAATCTCTTTGCCTTCATTATCTTCCACATATTCCCAAAAAGTCTTGCCGTTTTGTGTGCATTGATGGAGGATATCTTGCATGGAAGAGAGGCTATAGACTTGATTTTTCCCTGAATACTCGCCTTCCGCCAGGATCGCTCCCCCGCCAATGCTGTATCCCTGCCACTTTTCCAGAACCTGCCCCGCCGCATCCACAGCTTCAAAGATCATGCCGTTGGGATGCATTGGCAGTTCATCTTCAGGTTTCCAAATAAATTCCACTTCAAATGGAGCCAAGGCACTGCGCACGGCCGCATCTGTCAGATGGCCACGTCCGGTAGCTGCCAGGCTGCCAAAAAGGGTCACCCTGTAACCAACCGCTGAGGGTGTTCGTGCCCGGAATTGTTCAGCAGCATACCGCGGCCCCATCGTGTGACTGCTGGAAGGTCCATGCCCAATGCGAAAGAGTTCTCTGATTGATTCCATTTTTTAATTCCAACTCACAATTATAACTGGTTTGTCTACGGGGTGAATTGGAAACCGTTCGTCACACACGGCATTCACGAGAATGAAACATGTTGTCATTTTCCTAACTATATTTGTGCGCCTCTCCCCGGGCTGAGATCGCCACGCCTTGGGAAGAACGCCCAAGGCTCGCGATGACAATTATTTTGTCGTTTGTCAAGCTTTCTTGTGAATGCCGTGTTTCGTCACATGGACAGTACTTTTTTAGTGTGATGGAGGTTGGTTAACCAGCAGCCAGTAAAG
>PMIV01000243.1:12852-17891 GCA_003158355.1 Anaerolineaceae bacterium | reverse complement strand
AGAGGCTCTTGTCCTCCAATAACTTGCGTAGAAATTGCATGCATGAAGTTTGTTAATTTTTCGCCACTCAGCACAAAACATGGAGCATCAATTTCGGGAACAGTTTCCAAAGTACGCCGAAAAACATTTTGTTTAGTTCCAACAGCATCAAGCAATGTACCAATTAGACTTATTCTAACGATATTTTCAACCAAGGTTTTATCATCTTGTATTTCACTGTCTTCACCTTTGTCTTCAGTCACATCGACCAACGCTTTCCGCATGATCTTGTTTATTAGTCCAATTAAGTGTTGACCAGCTCGAGAACTCCGAAGAACAATTAAATGATTTACTTGCAGTTTCCGCAAAGCATCAATATCAGTCACGCTCACTAGGACAGTGCCGGTATCTACACTGAAGACCGAGCCGATAGATTCCTCATTTTTGTAATCAAATATTGGCATTTTTTACCTCATTCCCCGCCAGTAATTAATTTCATAAAATCTTCTAACTTCCACAATGATGCGCCTTTGAGATTTATTCCTTCTGGTTTTTCTGGAATATATACCATAGTACCTCCTTTTGTTTCTTCAAAAAAAATAAATTTTTTAGGTGGATCTTGTAAAAATGAGCTACGTGTCGATTCTGAAAGTTGCTTTGTTATTAGAACAATGGGGATGCCGTCTTTTTTAACCCGGTTGATGAGAATTGGCTGAACATGTTCATCATTAAACCCATAACCAATACAAACAAAACAACTTGCCTTTCGCAACACTGAATCTGAGGCTGACATAACAGTGCGAAACGGGTCTTTGTGAACTTCACGGTACTTTAAAGTCCCAGGTGTCACTACCATAGGATGCATGTTATTTGGTACCTCTTTCGCCAAAGGTACTCCAATAATATTTTCATTTACATCACGAAACCAATCGAGAGACCCATGGACTTTAAACAATGATACTTGCCCTTCATATCCGAGTTTAGGTGTTTGTTCTGCGTTCACAGACGCTGGATTAAATCTCTGAAGCCATCCAGTGGTTATTCCAGTTGAAACATATGCACCTATATAGTTTGCTGCGTATTCTGCCAGACGGTCATAATTGGTAGTCACAACTTGGATACGTGAATCTGCCGTCCTTAGAAGGTATTTAAATAGATTCGCCAGAGGAAACTCGATATGTTCTTTTATTAGTTTCTCATAAAATTCTAAATCCTTTGAAGAAATAATTTTCCAAGTTGCTGCAACTAATAATTCAACAGTCGCTTCTGGTAAAGATATTGTGCTCATTGTTTTTTCTAAGTCATTGGTTTTTTTAATCGAAGCAGAAAATTCTCTCCATCCAGGAGGATTTTCTGTAATAGCTTCAAAAAGCCTAGCACTAAGTTCTGACATTGTTGGTAACCCATGAGGAACAGTAGCGCCAGAGCCAAGTACAACAACTGGGCGTTCTGCCAGGAAATGTTGGGCACATTTTGCAATATCCTCAAAAGAAATTTCTTTTTCAGAAACTATTTTATCAGGATTAGTCATTAATTCCCCTTAGTAATTATTGAGTATTATCAACTATAAATTTGAGTAAAGGAAAAAAATCAAGTTAAATAAATTGACATTACCTTAAAATTTCAGCTACATTTATATTGTATATCAATTTATTCCCACACAATTATTTGTAAACTAACATGGTATATAATTCTCTTCATGCTGCCAGACATTCAATTGAACGATATCGTAAAGTTACGCAAGCCGCACCCTTGCGGCAGCTACGAATGGAAGATCGTGCGGTTGGGAGCTGATATTGGTCTGGTATGTCTCGGCTGCGGTCACCGCGTTTTACTCTCACGCCGAGAATTAGCCCATCGAATCAAGACCATTCACCCCGGAGAACCTCAAAATGAACCTAACGAATAACCCCCCTCGTTTGCTTTTTCTTTATTCAGATACCGGCGGCGGACACCGCAGCGCGGTGGAAGCCATCATCGAAGCCCTGGGGTTGGAATTTCCCGGTCAATTCGAAGCCGAGAAGGTGGATTTTTTCAAGGAATACGCGCCGCCGCCGCTTAAGTTTGCCCCGGAGATCTATCCGATCGTATCTAAAAATACGCGCTTATGGGGAATGAGTTATCACCTCAGTGATGGGCAGCGCCAGGTCGATTGGGCCACGCTGGCTGCTTCCCCTTACTTGAATCTTGCCTGCCGAAAGATGCTGAACGAGCACCCGGCTGATCTGGTGGTCAGCGTTCATCCACTGATGAACTCCTACGTGCGCCAGGTGGTCCACCGCCGCCATATTCCATTCGCCACTGTTGTCACCGATATGGTATCCACCCATACTCTGTGGTTCGATAAAAAAGCTGACTTGATCTTGCTGCCCACGGAGATCGCCCGCCAGCGCGGTCTGGAATTGGGGGTTCCAGCAGACATCATGAAGGTTTGCGGTTTGCCGGTGGATGATAAATTCAGCAAAGAATCCATCTCCAAAGAGGAACTACGCAAGCAAATGGCTTGGCCTGAGGCTCAAACTCAGCTCACCCTGCTGCTGGTCGGCGGGGGAGAAGGCATGGGCCCTTTGGCAGCCACGGCTGCCGCCATCGATGCTTCGGGACTGCCGGTTTCATTGATCGTGATCGCCGGGCGAAATCAGCGCCTGCAAGAACAACTGGAAGAACGCGAATGGCACATCCCTCATATGATCTACGGCTTTGTAAAGAATATGCCCGATCTGATGCGCGCCGCGGATGTGCTCATCACCAAAGCCGGGCCGGGCACGATCAGCGAGGCGTTTATCGCCGGTCTGCCCATTATTCTGTATAATCGTCTGCCCGGTCAGGAAGAAGGCAACGTCCTATACGTCATCGGCGAAGGAGCCGGCACCTGGGCGCCCGAACCCGCCATGGTTGTTTCGGTCATCAAAAACTGGATCAACCATCCGGATCGTCTGGCAGAGACCACCGAAGCCAGCAAATCCGTGGCTCGGCCCGATGCCGCCAGGCAGATCGCACGCAATTTAATGAAACTGGTGAGTTGAGCACACTGCGTCCTTGCCCGCGCTGTACCTCTGCCGTATAATTCCCTGCATATGCCAACCTATTCTGGTTCTGGATTAGAATTTATTAGCCGCGCGCCGGAGCAAACCCGGCGTTTGGGTCAGCGCCTGGGATCATTGCTCGCTCCCGGCGACGTTTTGGCGCTTTCAGGCGATCTGGGAGCCGGGAAGACCACCCTGGTTCAGGGCATTGCCCAGGGCTGGGGTTCCACCGATGCCGTTTCCAGCCCAACCTTTGTGCTGGTCAACGTTTACCGCCGGCCGGACGGCAGCCTGCTGCACCACATGGATGCCTACCGCATGCAGAACGCCCTCGAAGCCGAAGATCTCGACATCGAGGAAATGCTGGCAGGCGGAGCCCTGCTGGTGGAATGGGCCGAACGCATCCAGGCTGCCCTGCCAAAAGACTGTCTTCATGTGGATATGGCCTGGGTGGCCGATGAACAACGCAGTATGAAATTTACCCCTATTGGTAAACGGGCTGAAGAACTGGCCAAGGAATTTAAAAAATTGGCCTTCGGAGGATAATCATGCTTTTAGCTGTCGATACCTCCACGCAGACAATGGGTTTAGCGCTTTATGACGGCGCTCAAGTTCTTGGTGAGATGCACTGGCAAACCAAAACTCACCACACCGTCGAGCTCGCGCCTGCTGTGGATGATCTCATGTCACGCTGCAACGTCAAACCTGCAGAACTGAAAGTCCTGGCTTGCGCGCTTGGTCCCGGTTCCTTCACCAGTCTGCGCATCGGTCTGGCTTATACCAAAGGATTGGCACTATCACTTAAGATTCCCTTGCTGGGAATCCCCACCTTTGCTTTTTTGGTTGCCTCACAGCCTCTGCAAGACGCCCTGTTGGCAGCCGTTCTCCCCGCCGGGCGCGGACGTCTGGCCGTGGCCTGGTACCATAATGAAGAGAACCACTGGCGTTCCTACGAAGAACCGGTCATTATGACGGCCGAGGACCTCTCCGCTATGATCTCGCAGCCGACTATCATCTGCGGCGAGTTTGATGCCGAAGAACGCCAAACTCTGGGGCGAAAATGGAAGAACGCGATCATCGCTTCCCCGGCGCAGTGTGTGCGCCATCCCGGCATGCTGGCTGAACTGGCCTGGAACCGCTTCAAAGCCGGCGAGCAGGATGAACCCATCTCACTGGCGCCGATCTATCTGCATGTGGCAGAGGCCATCCCCGATTGAGCTGCGACCAAGAGATTTGTCAGGTCTCCATCCGCAAGATGGAATTGCTCGACATCGACCGGGTCGTCCAGATCGACCACATTTCCTTCTCTCTGCCCTGGCCCAGGAATTCTTTTATCTTTGAATTAACAAATAATGAAGCCTCGCGCGCCTGGGTCGCTGAAATGCAGCCAGCGGGCGGCGCCAGCCCTATTGTAGGCATGATCGTCACCTGGCTGATTGTGGATGAACTGCATATCGCCACCCTGGCCACCGACCCCGCCTACCGCCAGCACAGGATCGCCCTTAAATTGATGGTTCACAGCCTTTGCTCTGGAGCTCAAGAGGGCGCGTTAAAATCCTACCTTGAAGTACGCCGCGGAAATTTGGCTGCCAGAGGGTTATACCAAAAACTGGGTTATGCTGAAGACGGCGTGCGCTTACGCTACTATCAAGATAACCACGAAGACGCCATTTTGATGAGTTTACAAACCATCAAACCAGACCTCTTGAAATCGCTTGTGTAAGGTAAAATAAAGGTTTAGAACATCCACAAAGGACGTTTGACCATGAATACCAAAGAAACCTTAGATGAGATTGCTGCTCAGGTAACTGGTTGTGAGAAATGCGCACTGCATTTTTCGCGCAAGAATTCCGTCCCCGGTGAAGGACCGGCCAATGCCGAGATCATGTTCATCGGTGAAGGCCCGGGCTTTTATGAAAATGAACAGGGTCGCCCCTTCGTGGGTCAGGCAGGCAAATTCTTGGATGAACTGCTCGAAATTGCCGGGCTGAACCGCGAGAAGGTCTTCATCTGCAACGTGGTCAAATGCCGTCC